>JAJKJG010000359.1 GCA_021154065.1 Methylobacterium sp. | reverse complement strand
TCCGGGTTGGCGTCGAGCTTGACCATCCAGCCCTCGAATCCGCGATGGTAGAATTGTCGATCGATGGGGCCATAAAGCGAGTTGGTGAAGTACACCCGGCGTCCGTCGCGGCTGACCTCCACCATCTGCGGGCCGCCGGTCAGAGATCCGTTCTTCGCGCCCGGATGGCTGGCCCGCGATGCAATCCCCCCGATCCGCACCGTGCCGGTGAGCTTCGGGTTCATGGGATCGGAGACGTCGTACTGCCGCAGGTCGCCCGTCCCCCAGCACGAAACGTAGAGGAAGCGGTCGTCCATCGAAAGGTCGATGTCGGTGACAAGCGGCGGGACCGCGCTGAACCCTTTGAGCAAGTCCGGCAGGTCGTCCGCGCTCGCGGGTTCGGCCGGAATCGTGATGACCTTCTTGGCGGCCCAGCGGTCGCCGTCGCGGTGCCAGGTCCAGATCGAGGAGGAGAGGTCTTCGAGGCTGATGACGCAGTTCACGAACCCGTAAGCCTTGGTGGGATCGTGGGCCGGGCGCAGCTCGAAGACAAGCTGATGCTCCGCGCCGAAGTCGAGTTCCTGGACGTGCTTGCGTTTGTGCAGATCCCAGAAGTGCAGCTTGTGTCCGTAGCGTCCGCCGAGCAGCACCTCCGGAATGAGGCCGTTCTCGAAGGTCTCGGGCAGGCCCCACTCGCTCGTGACCATGGTGTCGTAGCCGAGGTGCCACCAGCCGTCGTAGGCCAGCCGTTGCGGACCGCGCTCGACTTCCCATTGCCCGAGCGGCTCGAAGCTTTCATGGTCCATGATGAAGATGCCGCCGGGCGCCTGGCCTTCGGCGTTGCCGAGGGCCGTCACGTAGATGCCGCCCGGACCGCAATGGACCGTATGGGGCCGGGTGTACCCGGTCTTGTCCGCCAGTTCCTCGGGCTCGATCACTCGCACGATCTGGGGGTTTCTCGGGTCGGGTTTGGTGTCGAGGATGTGGATGCGCGAGGAGCGCAGGCCCGGAACGACCAGATAGCGCCGCTCGACATGCGGGTGCGGCGCGTTGGGGCACAGACAGGACGAGCACGCATTCCAGCCGAAGTGGTGCAACTCGTCGCCGATGTTGGGCATCGGCACGGTTCGGAGGATCGCGCGTAGGTCGGCGACGCCGGATCGAGATCGACGACGGCGATCGCATCGGGCTGGGTCCGGTCGGGGTCGAAGGCGGCCACGTAGGCCAGCCTCTCGGCAGGCGCCTTCTCGGCCATGCGGGGAGACGGATAAAAGCTTGGATCGGGCCGCCACCGTGCCATGTTCGCCCTCCTGGCTGTTGAATCGGCTGGAACCGGGTTCCTGCACCCTTGCGGAAGGAGACGCCAAGCGTCCACACTCGTCAATGGACATGGAGCCACGTCGCCCCATTACGGCCGGAGGCCGAAGGTTTTTGATGAGGCGAGCGGGGGAAGGGCTGCGTCCGCCGCATGGGTGCGGCTGAAGCCCGGCGCCAGACGTTTTCACCGAGCGGGGTGGAGACGACGACAGGACGAGAACCTCGAGATCGATTGCAGGAGAAACTGATGCGTCTGGCGATTTTCGGGGCGGTATTCCTGTTCTCGGCGGCTGTGGCGTCCGCTCAGGACTTACCAGTGTTCCGGATTGGCGTGCTCAACGACCAGTCCGGCCTCTACGCCGACATCGCCGGGCCGGGCGCGGTCGAAGCGGCCAAGATGGCCATCGAAGATTTCAAGCCGGAGGCCAAGGGATTCCGCGTCGAGGTTCTGGCCGGCGATCACCAGAACAAGCCGGATATCGGCGCCGGAATCGTGCGCCGCTGGCTCGATCTCGATGCAGTCGACGTCGTCGCCGACGTGCCGACCTCCTCGGTCGCGCTCGCCGTCTCGGAGGTCGTGCGCGACAAGAACAAGGCGTTTCTCATTACGAGCGCCGGCACCTCGGACCTGACCGGCAAAGCATGCACGCCCAACAACGTGCATTGGACTTACGACACCTGGGCGCTCGCGAACGGCACCGCAAAGGCGTTGATCCAGCAGGGCGGACGATCATGGTTCTTCCTGACCGCGGACTACGCCTTCGGCCATGCGCTGGAGCGCGACGCGGCCGGGGTTGTCAAAGCGAACGGCGGCGAGGTGCTCGGCCATGTGCTGGCGCCATTCCAAACCCATGACTTTTCGTCGTTTCTCGTGCAGGCCCGGGCCAGCGGCGCTCAGGTGGTGGCGCTCGCGAACTCCGGCGGCGACACGGTGAACGCCGTCAAGCAGGCGGGCGAGTTCGGGTTGACGCGGTCGGGGCAGAGGCTTGCGAGCTTGCTCGCCTTTCTCAGCGACGTTCACGCCATCGGTCTTGAGACGGCCCAGGGCCTTGTCCTCACCGAGGCGTTTTACTGGGATCTGAACGAGGGCACGCGCGACTGGGCGAAGCGCTTCGCTCCCCGCAACGGCGGAAAGTACCCGACGATGAACCAGGCGGGAACCTATGCCGCCCTCCTGCACTGGATGAAAGCGATCGCGACCTTGGACAAGAACAAGGCTCGGGACGGGGCGGCCGTGGTCGCCCAAATGAAGGCGACGCCGACCGACGATCCGCTCTTCGGGCAGGGAACCATCCGCGCCGACGGCCGCACGATCCACGACATGTACCTGTTCCAGGTCAAGTCGCCTCAGGAGTCGAAGGGGCCCTACGACTACTACAATCTTGTGAGCACCATACCCGGCGATCAGGCGTTTCGCCCGCTGTCGGAGAGCGTATGCCCTCTCGTCCGCAAAGGCGGATAAGGGCCGCTTGGCGAGGAAGGATGGAACATCCATGCCCTTCATGACGATCGTCTTCGAGACCCTCGGGCCTGTCGCGCGCATCACGCTCAATCGTCCCGAGCGCACGAACGCCCTGAACCAGACCATGTTGGGCGAGATCGGCGCGGCGCTCGACGAGGCCGAGCGCGACCACGACATCGGATCAATCGTCGTCCGCGGCGCGGGCTCGGCGTTCTCCTCCGGGTTCGACCTCAAGGAGCAGATGGAGCGCCGTCCCTCCGGGGTGGCGCAGTGGCGGCCGATCCTGCGCAACGACTTCGATACGGTGATGCGGTTCTGGCGCTGCCCCAAGCCGACCATAGCGGCCGTGCGCGGTGCGTGCCTGGCGGGCGCGTGCGAATTGGCGCTCGCCTGCGACATGACGATCGCCGCGCAGGACGCTTTCTTCGGCGAGCCGGAACTCAAGTTCGGCGCGGGCATCGTGGTGATGATCCTGCCCTGGATCGTCGGCCCGAAGATCGCAAAAGAAATCATCCTCCTCGGCCAGGACCGGATCCCCGCCGAGCGGGCGCGCGAGATCGGCATGGTCAACCGCGTCGTCCCCGCCGCCGACCTCGACGAGATCGCGCTGGCGATGGCCCGCAACATCGCCGCGATCGACCCTGGGCTCGTCAAGGACACGAAGCGGGCGATCAATCAAGCCTCCGAGGCGCAGGGCATGATGCAGGCCCTCGAAGCCGCGCTTGGAACCGATCTCCTCATCGAGGGCGAAGGCTCTCCCGACAAGGCTCACTTCCTGGAGATCGCCCGGCGCGACGGCCTCAAGGCCGCGCTCGTGTGGCGCGACGCCCGCTTCGAGGCGAAGGGCGCGTGAGCGGAGCGCTGGCGCAGGTTCTCGCTGCGGCCCTCGATGGCGCGGGCGCTCCGCTTGCGAGCACGACCGGCGAGCGCATCGAGTCCGGCGCGGTTCGCGCGCTGGCGTCCCATGTCGCGGGCGGCCTCCGGGATCGCGGGGTGCGCCCGGACGAACCCGTCCTGGTCACGATCGGAAACCGGCCCGCCGACCTCGGCGCGCTCCTCGGTGTCTGGCTCGCCGGAGCCGTCGCGGTCCCCATCCACGCGTCGGCGGCTTTGGCCACGCTCCAGTCCGTGCGCGACGCCACCGCGGCCCGGTTCCTGATCGACCGCGATGAGGTCCGCGCAGTCGCACCCGCGCCTCCGCCGGAGCGCAATCTGCTCCGCGGGGCGGCCCTGGTCATCTTCACCTCGGGCAGCACGGGCCAGCCGAAAGGAGTCGTGATCGGTCACGAGCGGTTTGCGAAAAAGCTCGACGTCCTCGGCCGGCTGCTGCGGCTTCGGCCTGATGACGTCGCGGTCGCTCCTCTGCAACTCACCTTCATCTTCGGGCTTTGGGCGGGCATCCTGGCGCTTCGCTCGGGAGCGGCGCTCGTTCTCGCGCCGAAGTTCTCAGCCGAGATGGTGGCGCGAGCCCTTGCGGATGGCGGGACGGTCCTGGCGGCGGTTCCCTCCATGCTGCGGACCATGCTGTCCGGCGCGGGGCGCGATGCGCCGTCATTGCACAGCATCCTCACGGGCGGAGAGGCGCTCGGGACGGCGCTGGCCGGGGCTCTGAGACAGGCGTTTCCAAGCGCCGGCCTTTACGACCTCTACGGCCTGACCGAGACCGGCTCCTGCGACTTCTGCCTTGCCCCGGCCGATCAGCCAGCGGGGGCCGGGAGCATCGGGTCGCCGACCGAGGGCGTGTGCTTTCGACTCGTCGCCGATGACGGGAGGCCCGCGCCGGAGGGCTCGCCCGGCGAGCTTGAGATCCGCACGCCGTTCGGCATGCTGGGCTACCTCGACGACGAGCCCTTGACCGCTTCGGCCTTCTCCGGCGGCTTTTTCAGGACGGGAGACATCGCCCGCCTGCGCCCGGACGGCCGCGTCGAACTTGTCGGACGCTCGAAGGAAATAATCGTGCGCGGCGGCAACAAGATCGCGCCGCTCGAAATCGACAATCTCCTCTGCGCTCACCCGGAGATCGCAGGAGCCCTGTGCGCCGGCGTTCCCGACCCGCGTCTTGGGGAAGCGATCCACGCCGTGGTGGTTCTGAAGCCAGGCTCGCGGTTGACCGGCGAGGCGCTTCGGCGATGGGCGTCGGAGCGCACCGAGCGCTACAAGGTGCCGGACGCCATTCATGTCAGGGAAGCCTTGCCGGTCGGGAACACGGGAAAAGCCAGCCGTTCCGCCGTCTCGATGATGTTCGCATCTCCGGCGCAACCCTCGGTCTAAGGCGCCGTCGAGAACGCGGCGCTGGAGCGAACGAACGGTGGAGTCCTCCGCGCAAAGTGGTTTTGCGAGCGGCGACCCCGCTGACCGCCTGCGGGCGCTGCTAGTCGCTGATGCCGCGCAGACCCGATTCGTCGACGAGGCTCGCCGGCTGATAAGGTCCGGATCTGCCGACGCCGGATAGTCTGGCTCGCGACCGAGATGGACACGACGATCTTCGACCGCGATCTCGTCGCTGATGCAGCGCATGCCTGGAGGCGGCCATGAGCCCCGACTTCTCGCTCGCCCATTTGACCGTGCTCTCGCTTCCCCCGCCCGAAATGGTCAGGGTCGCGGCCCGCACCGGCTATCGCACCGTCGTGCTTCGCTTGATTGCGGTCACGCCCGAGACGCCCGGCTATCCGCTCATGACCAACCAGGCCATGATGCGCGAGACCAAGGCCGTCATGGCCGATACGGGCGTCGGCGTGTTCGATATCGAGTTCGTCAAGATCACCCCTGAAATCGATGTTGCAGCCCTCGAGCCTTTCGTGGCGGCAGGCACCGAACTCGGCGCCAAATGCGTGATCACCGCGCCCTACGATCCCGACTTGACCCGCATGGCGGATCGGCTCGGCGCGATCGCCGACCTCGCCGGAACGTATGGGCTCGGCGCCATCCTGGAGTTCTT
>JAJKJG010000358.1 GCA_021154065.1 Methylobacterium sp. | reverse complement strand
GGCTTCGCGCAGGGGTTCGAGTTCGAATGGACCGCCTCGTCCAACGAGAGCTGGGGCGTGCCGATCGTCGAGGCGGTGATCCCGATGCTGGAGAAGGTCGGCGTCAAGGTGAAGATCAAGCCGGTCGAGGCGACGGTGCTGGCGGAAGTCATCCGCAAGGGTGACTACCAGGCCTACATCTACTCGGTGAACTCGGGTCCCGACCCGCAGGCGGCGCTGAAGTGCTTCCACTCGGCGACGCCGGCCTCGGCCTGCAACTACACCACGTTCAAGAACGCCGAAGTCGACAAGCTCCTCGACGAGGCGGGAGCGATGGACGATCCGGCAAAGAAGATCGCCAACCTGAAGAAGGTCGACGCCATCATCTACGAGGAGGCGCCTGTGTGGTTCTTCAACTACAACAAGGCGGTGATGGCCTATCAGCCCTGGCTCCACGGCCTGCAGCCGAACGCGACCGAGCTCGCGTTCCAGGATTACGAGAGCCTCTGGGTCGACGAGTCCTCGCCGGCCGCGAAGTAGGCGGCTGGCGGTAAAGCCGGCCACGCATTCGCCCTGGCGCCGTCCCCTTCGGCGCGGCGTCAGGTCGGGGATCCGATGTTCGCTTTCCTCTTGCGGCGCGTCCTGCAGACCGTTCCGATCATCCTCGCGGTCGCGCTGCTGATCTTCGTCCTGTTCAGCGTCATCCCGGGCACCTTCGCGTCGAGCCTCGGCGACGACGGGCGCAACGTGATGGACGCGCAGGTCATCGAGCGCGTCAACCGTCAGCTCGGGCTCGGCGATCCGCTTCACGTGCGCTTCGGAAACTACGTCCTCCAGCTCGCGAGCCTGGATCTCGGCACCTCCTTCCGCACGCGCCAGCCGGTGACCGCCGTGCTCGCCGCCCGGATGTGGCCGACCCTGCAGCTGTGCTTTGCCGCGATGGTCATCGCCATCGTGCTCGGCGTGCCGCTCGGTTTCGTGGCGGCGCTGAAGCCCGGCAGCCTCATCGACACGCTGTCGATGGTCGGCGCCGTCTCCGGCCTGTCGCTGCCGAAATTCTGGCTCGGCCTCCTCCTGATGTATCTCTTCGCGCTGAAGCTCGGCTGGCTGCCGAGCTTCGGCTACGGCGACGGCGGCTTGCGCTACATCGTCCTGCCGGCGATCGCGCTCGGCGTCGCGCCGCTGGCACTCCTCGCCCGCACGACCCGGGCCGCCGTGCTCGAGATCCTCAATGCCGATTTCGTCCGCACCGCCCGCTCGAAGGGCATGAGCGAGCGCCAGGTCGTGCACTGGCATCTAGCCCGCAACGCCCTCGTCATCGTCCTCACCACCGTCGGCCTGCAGTTCGGCAGCGTCATCGGCCAGGCGGTGATCGTCGAGAAGCTGTTCGCCTGGCCCGGCCTCGGATCGCTGCTCGTCGACAGCGTCAGCCTGCGCGACATCCCGGTCGTCCAGGGCTCGATCCTGGTGATCGTGCTGTTCTTCCTCTTCGTCAACACGCTGGTCGACGTCCTCTGCGCGCTGATCGATCCGCGCATCAAGTACAGCTGAGGCGGGACGGTGAGGATCGGCGCCAATCTCGTGATCGGCGGGACGCTGTTTGCGCTCGTCGTCATCGCCGGCGTGCTTGCGCCATGGCTTGCCCATACCGACCCCGTCATGGACGCGAACCTGATGAACGCGGAGGAGCCGCCGGGCGGCGCCTTCTGGTTCGGCACCGACGCCCAGGGACGCGACATCTACTCGCGCGTTCTCTACGGCGCCCGCATCTCGCTGACGGTCGGCATCGTCTCGCAGCTGATCAACACCGTCATCGGCGTCTGCCTCGGGCTCTCGGCCGGCTATTGGGGCGGCTGGTGGGACGATTTCGTCAGCGGCCTGACGAACCTCGTGCTGGCGATCCCGTCGCTCATCTTCGCGCTCGCCCTGATGGCGATCCTGACTCCGGGGCTGACGAGCCTCCTGATCGCGCTCGGGCTCACCAACTGGTCCTTCACCTGCCGCCTCGCGCGCGCCTCGGCGCTGTCGCTGAAGAGCCAGGGCTACGTGCAGGCCGCGAAGGTTCTCGGATACGGCGATGTCCGGATCATGGTGACGCAGCTCCTGCCCAACATGCTCGGCCCGATCATCGTCATCGGGACGCTCGGCATGGGCGGCGCGGTTCTGGCCGAAGCTGCGCTGTCGTTCCTCGGCCTCGGCATCCGGCCGCCTTTCCCGAGCTGGGGCAGCATGCTGTCCGACGCCCGCGACCAGATCACGACCGCGCCCTGGATCTCGATCTTCCCCGGGCTTGCGATCTTCATCACCGTCCTCGGGCTGAACCTCTTGGGCGACGGCCTGCGCGATATCCTCGACCCGCAGGGAAGGGCAGGGAAGGCGTGAGCGCGGCGCCACTGCTCCAGGTCGACGACCTGCGGATCGACCTCGCGCTTGGGGATGAGCGCTTCGCCGCCGTGCAGGACGTCTCGTTCAGCATCGGGCGGGGCGAGACCTTCGGGCTCGTCGGCGAGTCGGGCTGCGGCAAGAGCATCACGGCGCTCGCCCTGATCGGGCTTCTGCGCCCGCCGCTCAGGCTCGCCGGCGGGACCGTCCGCCTCGACGGCCGCGAGATCCAGAGCCTGCGGGCGGCCGAGATGCGCCGCCTGCGGGGCAAGCGCATCTCGATGATCTTCCAGGAGCCGATGACGGCGCTCAATCCGGTGTCGCCGGTCGGCCGGCAGATCGCCGAGATGTTCGTCCTGCACGAGGGCGCGACCTGGCAGGAGGCCGAGCGCCGGGCCGTCGAGGCGCTCGCCAGCGTCCGGGTCGCTGCGCCTGAGCGGCGCGCCAAGGATTATCCGCACCAGCTTTCGGGCGGCATGCGGCAGCGGGTGATGATCGCCATCGCGCTTGCCTGCAGCCCCGATCTTCTCCTCGCCGACGAGCCGACGACGGCGCTCGACGTGACGGTGCAGGCCGAGATTCTCGACCTCGTCCGCGACCTCTGCGCCGCCAAGGGCACCGCCGTCTTGATGATCAGCCACGATCTCGGCCTCATCGCCAATGCGTGCCGGCGGGTCGGGGTCATGTACGCCGGCCGGATCGTCGAGACGCGCGCCGCCGAGGAGGTCTTCCGGGCGCCGAGCCATCCCTATACGAGCGGCCTCGTCGCCTCGCTGCCGCTGCTCGGCGCGCGGGCAAAGGAGGGCCGACGGCGGCTGAAGGAGATCGCCGGCGTCGTGCCCTCGGTGGCGGGCTTCCCACACGGGTGCCGCTTCCATCCCCGCTGCGGCCGCGCGAGCGACCTTTGCCGCGAGGACGACCCGGGGCCGACGCCGCTGCCCGGCGATGGGCTCGTGCGGTGCCATCATCATGGCTGAGCCCGCGCCCGAGACGATCCTCAAGGTCGAGGACCTCGCCGTCCATTTTCCGGTCGGGGGCTACTTCCGCGGCAGACGGTCCCTGCCGGCCGTGGACGGCGTCGATCTCGAGCTCAAGAAGGGCGAGTGCCTCGGCGTCGTCGGCGAGTCCGGCTGCGGCAAGTCGACCCTCGCCCTGTCGATCCTCGGCCTCCAGGCGCCGACGCGCGGCCGCATCCTTCTCGACGGCCATGAGGTCGGCGCCGGCATGGACCGCATGGCGCGGGCCCGTATCGCGCAGCTCGTCTTCCAGGACCCCTATTCCTCGCTCAACCCGCGCCAGACCGTCCGGGCGACGCTCGCGACGCCGCTTCGCCTGCACGGCATGACCGACGACGGCGAGATCGACGCCCGCATCGCCGCGATGCTGGCGCAGGTCGGCCTGCGGCCGGAGCATGCGGCGCGCTATCCGCACGAGTTCTCCGGCGGCCAGCGCCAGCGCATCGGCATCGCCCGGGCGCTGATCCTGCGGCCGAAGGTGGTGCTGCTGGACGAGCCGGTGTCGGCGCTCGACGTCTCGATCCGGGCGCAGATCATCAATCTCCTGCTCGAGCTCAAGGACGCCTTCCGGCTGTCCTACATCATGATCAGCCACGACCTCGGCGTCGTCGAGCACATGAGCGACCGCGTCGCCGTGATGTATCTCGGCCGCGTCGTCGAGACCGGGCCATGGGAGACGATCTTCACCCGTCCCCGCCATCCCTACACGCGCGCCCTCATTGCCGCGATTCCCGACCCCTTCGGGCGGACGCGGGGCGTCAAGGTCACCGGCGAGGTCCCCAATCCGCTCGATCCGCCGACCGGGTGCAGCTTCCACCCGCGCTGCCCCGAGGCGAGGGCCATCTGCCGGGAGCGGCCGGCGCCCGGGCTCGAGGCCCTCGGCGCGGACCATCTCGTGCGCTGCCGGCGGGCGGCCGAGCTTGCCGCCTGAGGTGTCGCCGGCCGCCCTTAACCCCCTGTTAAGCTTTCGCGTCGTCCCATAAAGCCCAGGCGCCATGCGATGGTCACTGCGGAGCCCCATTGGGGCCAAGCGGCCGTCGCGATGGCCCGGCAGGTTCCCTCGGGTGATTCGAAAAGGTCACGGGAGGAGAAGAAGAAAGCCCATGGTTCAGAAAGCCCAAGCCCTGGCGCGACGTCGCGATTCCTCGCTCAAGCACGCCGACGAGCCCTGTCCCGGCGCCTTCAAGCCGATCGCCATCCCGGCCGTTGCCGCGGCGGTGACCGTCGGCGCCAAGCTCGAGCGGCGCAAGCGCGCCGAGCGCGACACTCCGGCGATCCTGCGCGACGACGATTTCGTCGACTGACCGGCGCCGCATGCGCGTCCTGAGCCGGCGGGCCTTCCTCGCGACCGCCGCCGGCCTCGGCGGCCTCGGGCTCGGCGGCTACGCGTTCGCCGTCGAGCCGGGACTTCGCCTGCGCGTCCAGCGCTATGCCCTGACGCCGCCCGGCTGGACGCCGGGCTTTGCCCTCAGGCTCGTCATCCTCGCCGATCTCCACGCCGGGATGCCGTCGATGCCCATGGCGCGGGTGCGCCGCATCATCGAGGTCGCGAATGTGCTCGAGCCCGACCTGATCCTCCTCCTCGGCGACTATTCCAACACCGATCGGCTGCTCCGCATCCGGGCCGATTGGTCGGAGGTCGTGCCGGCGCTCATGGCGCTCAAGGCGCCGCTCGGCCGCTACGCGATCCTCGGCAATCACGAATGGTGGGACGATCCGCGGGCCCAGAAGGAGCGGCGCGGGCCGACGATCGCGCATCGGATCTTCGCCGACACCGACATCCCGCTGCTCGAAAACGATGCCGCGCGGCTGGTCAAGGACGGGCGCCCGTTCTGGCTTCTCGGGCTCGGCGACCAGCTCGCCTTCCATATCGCCCGCCGGCGCCAGATCGGCGTCGATGATCTCGCCGGCACGCTCGCCAAGGTCACGGACGATGCGCCGGCGATTCTGATGGCCCACGAACCCGACATCTTCCCGCGCGTGCCGCAGCGCGTGTCGCTGACGCTGTCCGGGCATACCCATGGCGGGCAGGTGCGGATGTTCGGCTGGTCGCCGGTCGTGCCGTCGGAGTTCGGCAACCGCTACGCCTATGGCCACGTCGTCGAGGGTGGCCGCCATCTGATCGTGTCGGGAGGCCTCGGCACCGTCTCGGCCGGCCTCGCGCCGGTGCGCCTCGGGGTACCGCCCGAGATTGTCGTCGTCGAGCTTGGCGGCGAGGCGTCGGCGGACATCAGCTGACGTTACGAATCCTTGCCGGATCGAGCCGACGCTTGCGCGGCGAGCCGCGTCTTTTCCCGGGCCCTCCTGATCGGCGCAAGCCGCTCGCGCAGCTCCTCCATCGCGGCGATCTTCTCCCCGAAAGACTTCTTTGCGAGGTTACGTCGCCCCTCGGCCTTCCGGGCCAGCACCTCCGCCAGCGCGAGCCAGTGGTCTGGTCGATCGTCTTTCAGGAGATCCGCTGGCACGGGCTCGCACCGCAAGATCAGCGCACGATGACCTTGGTGCCGGGCTGGACGCGGCTGTAGAGCTCGACGACGTCGATGTTGCGCATGCGGATGCAGCCCGAGGACGCCGCCTGGCCGATCTTCTCGGGCTCGTTCGTGCCGTGGATGCGGTAGAGCGTGTCGCGGTTGCCCTCGAACAGGTAAAGGGCGCGCGCGCCGAGCGGGTTGTTCGGGCCGCCGGACACCGGGTGCACGTGCGGCCAGCGCTTCTTCATGTCGGCCGGCGGGTTCCAGTCCGGCCACTCGGCCTTGCGCTGGACGGTCGCCGTGCCGGTCCAGCCGAAGGCCTCGTCGCCGACCGCGACGCCGTAGCGGATCGCGCGCTTGTTCGGCAGCACGTAATAGAGCTGGCGTTCCTTGGTCTCGACGACGATCGTGCCGGGCTTCTCGCCGGTCGGGTCGTTGACCTCGTAGCGCGCGAAGATCGGGTCGATGTCCGCCTGGGGCATCAACGCCATCCACTCGACGTCGCGCTTCGTCAACGACGGGTCGGCGACGCCCTTGAACTGACACCCGGCAAGCGCGAGCGCCGTACCCAGCGCAGCCGTCACGAGAGAAAACCGCATCGCGAAGTGCCCCCGATCCCGATGACGCGCCACCGTCCGCGTTGTGCGGCGGTTGTGGTTAATCCGCGGTTACGCTGCCCTTGGGTTACGCCCGGCAGAGCCGATGCGGAACCCTCGCGGACCCGGCCCGGGCCGTTAGGCGCGGCCATGTTGCATTGCAGTCACAGCCGCGATGGCGCGGGTCATGGACAGCTCCGGCGTCGGCTGCGACAGTGCCGCAGAACGGGTCCCGAGAGCCGAACGCCCAAGCATGTCGACGCTTTTTCTGAGCCATCCCGCCGCGCTCGACCACCAGACGCCGCCCGGTCATCCCGAGCGCCCCGACCGCATCCGGGCGATCGATCGGGCGCTCGAGGACGAGCGTTTCGCCGGGCTCGTCCGCGCGCCGGCGCCGCTCGGCACAGCGGCGATGGCCGAGCTCGCCCATCCGGCCGCCTACGTGACGGCGATCGAGGAGGTGGCGCCGCGCGAGGGCATGATCGCGATCGACGCGGACACGACCATGTCGCCGGGCACCTTGGAGGCGGTGCTGCGCGGCATCGGCGCCGCCGTGCACGCCGTCGACGAGGTGATGACGGGGAGGGCCAGGAACGCCTTC
The DNA here is from genome assembly GCA_021154065.1 of Methylobacterium sp. The sequence continues at coordinate 3,490 of JAJKJG010000358.1, read as the reverse complement.
TCGGCGATGCGACCGCCCGGCCATCATGCCGAGCGCACCCGCGCCATGGGCTTCTGCTTCTTCAACAATGCCGCGATCGCCGCCCGGCACGCGCAAAAGGCGCATGGCGCCGAGCGCGTCGCGATCGTCGATTGGGACGTCCATCACGGCAACGGCTCGCAGGACATCTTCTGGAGCGACGGCTCGGTGATGTACTGCTCGACCCACCAGATGCCGCTTTATCCCGGCACCGGCGCCATCTCCGAGCGCGGCGACCGCGACACCATCGTCAATGCGCCGCTGCGCCCCGGCGATGGCGGCGACGTCTTCCGCGAGGCGTTCGAGACCGCGATCCTGCCGCGGCTCGAGAGCTTCGGGCCCGACCTCATCGTCATATCGGCCGGGTTCGACGCGCATTGGCGCGATCCGCTCGCGAACCTCAACCTCACCGAGGCGGATTTCGCCTGGGCGACGCAGAAGCTGATGGCGCTCGCCGACACGCGCTGCGAGGGTCGCATCGTCTCGCTGCTGGAGGGCGGCTACGACCTCGACGGGTTGTCGAAATCCGTCGCGGCGCATGTAACGGCGTTGATGGGGGCCTAGACGCGATGACTTCTCTTCGAGTCGTGTAACCGAGAGTTCCGTTTTTTGCATTGCAGGACGGCGCGGATCGGGCCCGGCCCAGGCGGTGAAATCCGCCGTTTCCCCATTCTGTCGGTTGTCCACTCATCATGACGGGGCGATGCAGCCTGCCAGCGCCGCGGCGCGGCGGCCCGCTGCGATGGAGAGGGAGCGAGCGAACCCGACCGCGACGGTGAAAAAAACGGCCGTTTCCCCGTTTGTGGGTTGTCCACTCATCATGACGGCCGATGCAGCGGTCCGGGCCGCGGCGCCGCGGCCGCGCCGCGATGGCGGAGGGGGGTCACCGCGACAGCTAAGGCAACGCCTCGATCCTGGTGCGGGCGATCTCCTCGCGGGCGCCGATCGAGAGCGCGCGCAGGCGTTCGCCGATCGCGACGCTACGGGCGACTGCCGCGAGCGCGAGCAGCGCGAGGCCGGTGATCGGGCCGGCAAGCCACGAAACCGCGAGCCCGAGCCCGCTCGCGCCAAGCGCCGCGAGGTGGATCAGGGTCAGGGCGGTCTGCCGGCGATAGAGCGCGCACGCCTCGGCGAGCGGCCCGGCGACCGTCAGCGCGCCCTGGAAGATCGCGACCGGCACGACGACCGGGGCAAGCCCGCCGAAGATCGTATCCTTGAGCCATGGCAGCGCCGCGAAGAAAGCGAGCGCGAGCGCGGCGTAGGCGGCGCCGACAAGGCCGGAAAAGCCCGCCATCGGCAGGCGTCCGAAGACCGGCGCGGCGCTGTCGCTGGCGCGCAGGCGATTCATCAGCACCGTCGCCGTCGCCGCGATGATGATCTGGGTCGGTACATCGAACAGCCGGATCGCGAGCGCGACCGCACCGGCAAGATCGGGCGCCGCGACGAGCGGCATGATCAGGAGCGGCGAGGCGGCAAAGGCCATGCCGAGGAGCGTTCCCGGCAGGTTGAGGATCGGCAGGCTCGCCCATTGCCGCGCCGTGGCCAGAAGCTCGCGCCGGGACCATCCCGTAAGGCTGCCGGCGACAAGGTCGCGCTGGCGTGCGCAGAGGTAGATTGCCGCGAGGCACTGCCCGGCCGCGTCCGCGATGACGAGGCAGAGCGCGCCGTCGGCAAGCGCGAAGGCGAGCGCGAGGAGCACGAAGGGCTGCGTCAAGGATTGGAGCAGCACCATGCGCCCGAGCTCGCGGAAGTCGCCCCGGCGGGTCGCTGCCGCCGTGGCGAGGCGCACCGCCGCACGAGCGGCGAGCGCGAGCGGAAAGAAGAGCGCGAGACGGGCGGGGAAAATCCCCAGCACGATGCTCGCGAGCGCCAGAAGGCTCAACACCGCCCAGAGGCCGCCACCCGCAACGGCGCACAGGCGCACCGCCCTGCGCGCCTCGCTGTCGCTTTCGGCGGCGATCACCGCATTCTCGTAGCGCAGGAAGATTCCGGCCCAGGCGAGGTTCACGAGGGAGAGGTAGACGCCGAACTTGGCGAAGGCCGAAAGATCGAAGAAATAGGCCGCGACCAGGAGGGTGACGACCGAGGTCGCGCGGGCCCCGCCGTAACGGAGCGCAAGGCCGGCGGCGCTGCGCGCCGACTTGGCGCCGGCGACGCGACGGAACCGCTCGGCGAGCGCGACCACCGGCGGGCCGAGCCCGTCAGCCCCGGCGCGGCGCGCCGTCGGCGGACCCGGACGACGCCTCCGGCGGCGCGTCGATCGGCTCTTGCCCGACCATCTCGATTCCGAAGCCCGCGAGCCCGACATAGGACCGCGACGACGCCGCGAGATTGCGGATCGAGACGACCCCGAGATCGCGCAGGATCTGCGCTCCCAAGCCGACCTCGCGCCACTGGCGCACGCGCGCCGCCTCGGCGCCGCCGTCCTGGTCGGCGTAGCTCGTCAGCGGCACGCCGGCGGTGCCGTCGCGCAGATAGACGAGGACGCCGCGGCCCTCCTCGGCAAAGCGCCGCAACGCGGAATGGATCGTCCGCCCGCCGGCGAAGATGTCGGCGACGACGTCGGCGCGGTGCAGGCGAACGAGCAGGTTCCGCCCGTCGCCGATGCGTCCGTGGACGAAGGCGAAATGCTGCACCGGATCGAAGGGCGTCGCATAGGCGTATCCGGTGAGCTCGCCGATCTCGCTCCTGACCGGGAAGGAGCCGAGCCGCTCGACGAGCTTCTCGCGCGCCTGTCGATAGGCGATGAGGTCGGCGACCGAGATGCGGCGCAGCCCGTGCTCGGCGGCGAAAGCCGCGATCTGCGGCCCCTTCATGACCGTGCCGTCGTCGTTCGCGAGCTCGCAGATCGCCGCGACCGGCGCCAGCTCGGCGAGACGGCAGAGGTCGACCGCGGCCTCGGTATGGCCGGAGCGCATGAGCACGCCGCCGTCCTTGGCGATCAGCGGGAAGACGTGACCGGGGCGCACGAAGTCGGAAGCGCCCATGTTGTTGTTGGCGAGCGCCCGCACCGTGTTCGAGCGCTGCTCGGCCGAGATGCCGGTCGTCAGTCCGGGCCGGGCGTCGACCGAGACCGTGAAGGCGGTGCCGTGCGGCGCGTCGTTCGCCGCCACCATCGGATCGAGGCGCAGCCGGCGCGCCTCCGCGACCGTCAGCGGCGCGCAGACGATGCCGCAGGTGTGGCGGATGATGAACGCCATCTTCTCCGGCGTGCACAGCGACGCGGCGACGGTGAGATCGCCCTCGTTCTCGCGGTCGTTGTCGTCGGTGACGATGACGATCTCGCCGCGGGCGAAGGCCTCGACGGCCTCGGTGACGGTATCCGGCATCAGGGCTTCTCGAACGGCCATGACACGCCCTCGCCGACCTGGGCGCGATGGCGCAGGAACTGGTCGGCGATGACGCAGGCGACCATCGCCTCGCCGACCGGCACGGCGCGGATGCCGACGCAGGGGTCGTGGCGGCCCTTGGT
>JAJKJG010000357.1 GCA_021154065.1 Methylobacterium sp. | reverse complement strand
GTGCATCTGGCCGAGGCCGGAAAGCTCGACCGCGACTTCATCGAGAGCCATACGACGGGCTTCGCCGAGGCGCTCGCACACGCGCGCGAGATCGCGCCGACCGCCGCGGCGACGGCGCGGGCGACGGGCCTTCCGGCGCCCGCCGTTCAGGCTTTTTATGAATTGTTCGCCGCGGCGGAGCGAACCGTCACCTGCTTCTCGCAAGGCGTTAACCAGGCGGCGCAGGGCACCGACAAGGTCAACGCGATCATCAACTGCCACCTCGCCACCGGGCGGATCGGGCGGCCGGGCACGGGGCCGTTCTCGCTCACCGGTCAGCCGAACGCGATGGGCGGGCGCGAGGTCGGCGGCCTCGCCAACATGCTCGCGGCTCATATGGGCTTCTCGCCTGAGGAGATCGATCGGGTGCGCCGCTTCTGGGGCGCGCCGCGGATGGCCGAGCGCGAGGGTCTGAAGGCGGTGGCGCTGTTCGAGGCGATCGCGGCCGGCCGGGTGAAGGCGCTGTGGATCATCGCAACGAATCCGGCCGTGTCGCTGCCGGCGGCCGACGGCGCGCGCGACGCGCTGCGCCAGCTCGATCTCCTCGTCGTCTCCGAGAACGTGATCGCGACCGACACGATCGCCCGCGGCGCGCATGTGCTGTTCCCCGCCGCCGCCTGGGGCGAGAAGGACGGCACGGTCACGAACTCGGAACGGCGCATCTCGCGCCAGCGCGCCTTCCTGCCGCTGCCCGGCGACGCGAAGCCAGACTGGTGGATCCTCGCCGAGGTCGCGAAGCGCATGGGCTTCGGCGACGCCTTCGTCTATCGCTCCGCCGCCGACGTCTTCTGGGAGCATGCCGCACTGTCGGCTTTCGAGAACGACGGCGGCCGCGATTTCGATATCGGCGGCCTCGCCGAGCTCGGCGAGGCTGAGTACGAGTCGCTGGAGCCCGTGCAATGGCCGGTGCCGGCCGGGTCGCGCCAGAGGCGTGCTCGCTTCTTCGCGGAAGGCGGCTTCTTCACCCCCGATCGAAAGGCCCGCTTCGTCGCCCCGGCTGCGCCGGCGAGACCGGCCGCGCGCAGCGACGGCTTCCCCTTCACGCTCAACACCGGCCGCGTGCGGGATCAGTGGCACACCATGACACGCACCGGGAAGACGCCGCGGCTCGCCGCGCACCGGCCGGCGCCCTTCGTCGAGGTCAACCCGGCCGACGCGGCGCGACTGAACCTGCGGCACGGCGACCTCGCGCGGGTCTCCACCGCCCATGGCGCGGCGGTGCTCGAGGTCGCGGTTGAGGAAGGGCAGCGACCCGGGTCGCTCTTCGCGCCGATTCACTGGAGCAGCGAGAACTCTTCGAATGGGCGAATCGGCGCGCTTGTCCACGCGCTCGTCGATCCGCTTTCCGGACAGCCCGACGCGAAGGCCACGCCGGCCGCGATCGCGCCGGAGCCCGCGAGGACGCGCGGCTTCGTGCTGTCGCGCTCGCCACTCCCTTCGCCCGCTGTGCCCGGGGGCCTGTGGTGGGCGCGCTTCGCCGTCGGCGGCGGGTTCGGCACGCTGTTCGCGACGACGCGTTCGGCCCGAGAGATCGCCGAATGGGCGCTGGCCTTATTCTCCGACGCGGAGCTCGCCGAATACGCCGATGACGCCGCCGGGGTCTATCGCTGCGCGGCGGTCGTCGGCGGCAGCCTGCAAGGCGTGCTTTTCGCCGGCCCGGCCGAGGCGAGGCCGCATTGGGACGCGGCGAAGGCGCTCTTCGCAGAGGCGGGCGATAGCACGGCGCGGCTCGTTCTGTCGGGTCAGACCCGCAGCGGCGAGCCCGATGCGGGGCCGCTGGTGTGCGCCTGCTTCGGCGTCGGGCTCGCGAGAATCCGGGAGGCCGTGCTGACCGAGGCGGCGATATCGCCCGAGGCGATCGGGCAGCTTCTGCGCGCCGGCACGAACTGCGGCTCCTGCGTGCCGGAACTGAAGAGGATCATCGCCCGTGAACTCGCCCCGCAAGCCGGTTGAGACGCAGCCCGGACTCGCGCCGCTCGCGACACTTCCCGTGTTCCTGCGCCTTGCCGGCAAGCGGGCGGTCGTCGCCGGCGGCAACGCCGGCGCGGCCTGGAAGGCGAAGCTCCTTGCCGCCGCCGGCGCCGCCGTCGACGTGTTCGCGCCGGAGCCGTCCGACAACATGCGACGCGCGCCGGCCGAGGCGACTGCGGGCTCGATCGCAATCCGCGCGCGCTCCTGGCGCGCCGAGGACCTTGATGGCGCGGCCTTCGCGATCGCGGCGCTCGAGGACGAGCCGGAATGCGCCGCCTTCGTCGCCGCGGCGCGCGCCGCCGGCGTCATCGTCAACGCGGTCGACCGCCCGCATCTCTGCGACGTGCAGTTCGGCGCCATCGTGAACCGCTCGCCGCTCGTCGTCGGCATCTCGACCGACGGCGCCGCGCCGGTGTTCGGGCAGGCGATCCGGTCGCGGATCGAGGCGCTGCTGCCGCAGGGCTTCGCGCGCTGGGCCGCTGCCGCGAAGGATTGGCGCGACGCCGCGTCGGCGCGGCTTGGCGGCTTTCGCGAGCGGCGCGATTTCTGGGAGCGGTTCTCCGACCGCGCGCTCGCCCACGCCGACCGTGACCCTGGCCCGGCGGATCTCGCCGACCTTCTTGCCGGCCCCGACGCCACGAGCGGCGGCGAGCGCGGCTCGGTCGCGCTCGTCGGCGCGGGGCCGGGCGATCCCGAGCTTCTGACGCTGAAGGCGGTGCGGGCGCTGCGCTCGGCGGACATCATCCTCTATGACGACCTCGTCGCGCCCGAAATTCTCGACTACGCCCGCCGCGAGGCGCGCACGATGCTCGTCGGCAAGACCGGCCACGGCCCCTCCTGCCCCCAGGATGAGATCAATGCACTCATGGTGAGGCTCGCGCGCGAGGGCAAGCGCGTGGTCCGGCTGAAAGGCGGCGACCCGCTGATCTTCGGCCGCGCCGGCGAAGAGATCGAGGCCTGCGCCAAGGCCGGGGTGCCGGTCGAGGTGGTGCCCGGGATCAGCGCCGTGCAGGGGGCAGCGGCACGCCTCGCGGCGCCGCTCACCCACCGCGCGCTCGCGCGCCGGCTGCAGGTGATGGCCGGTCACGATCACGGCGGTGCGCTGCCCTCCGACGTGAACTGGCAGGCCCTCGCGGACCCATCGGCGACGACCGCCATCTACATGCCCCGGCGAACGCTCGAACGGCTGCTCGCGACCGGGATCGAGCGCGGCCTTGCACCGGACACACCGGCGGTCGCGGTCGTCAATGCGACGCGTCCCGGCGAGCAGGTGATCCGCGCCACGGCCGCGACCCTCGCCAATGCGGTGGCGTCGTCTGCCTGCGGCGGCCCGATCCTGGTGATGCTTGGCGAAGCGCTTCTCCCGCGGCGCGAGGTGAGCGCCGTACGAGGACGCCGCACCGCCTGATTTGGCAAGCCGCGCCCGGCCATGCTCTACCTCGGTTCCTCGGCCGAGGGTGCGAGGCGGACGTGGATTTTTCCTTCTCCCCGGATCAGCTCCAGCTGCGGGACGCCGTCGCGCAGCTCTGCGCCGGCTTCGACGACCAATATTGGCTCGCACGCGACAGCGACGGCGCGTTTCCGCACGCGTTCCATCAGGCGATCGCGGAAGGCGGCTGGCTCGGCGTCGCGCTGCCGGAGGAATACGGCGGCGCCGGCCTCGGCATCACCGAAGCCGCGATCATGATGCAGGCGGTTGCGCAATCCGGCGCGGCGATGAGCGGTGCCTCGGCGATCCACATGAACATCTTCGGCCTGAACCCAGTCGTCGTGTTCGGCACCGAGGAGCAGAAGCGCCGGATGCTGCCGCCGATCGCGCGCGGCGAGGACAAGGCGTGCTTTGCCGTCACCGAACCCGACGCCGGCCTCAACACTCCGGCGCTCAAGACCAAGGCCGAGAAGCGCGGCGGGCGCTACCTCGTCAGCGGCACGAAGATCTGGATCTCGACCGCGCAGGTCGCGAACAAGATGCTGCTGCTTGCCCGCACGACCCCGCTCGAGGCGGTGAAGCGCCGGACCGACGGCCTGACGCTGTTCTATACCGATCTCGACCGCACCCGTGTCGAGGTGCGTGCGATCGACAAGATGGGACGCCACGCCGTCGATTCGAACATGGTCTTCATCGACGGACTCGAGGTGCCCGAGGCGGACCGCATCGGCGCCGAGGGCGACGGCTTCCGCTCGATCCTGCACGGCATGAACCCCGAGCGCATTCTGGTCGCGGCGGAGGCGGTCGGCATCGGCCGCGCGGCGCTCGGGCGTGCGGCGCTGTACGCCCGCGAGCGAGTCGTCTTCGGCCGTCCGATCGGCCAGAACCAGGCGATCCAGCATCCGCTCGCAAAATGCTGGGCCGAGCTCGAGGCCGCAGACCTGATGGTGTTCAAGGCGGCAAGCCTCTACGACCGCGGCGCGGAGTGCGGGGCCGAGGCGAACGCGGCCAAATACCTCGCCGCCGAGGCCGCGTTCACGACCTGCGAGCAGGCGGTCCTGACCCATGGCGGCATGGGCTATTCGAAGGAGTACGCGGTCGAGCGCTACTTCCGCGAAAGCCTCATTCCGCGCATCGCTCCGGTCAGCCCGCACATGATCCTGAACTTCATCGCCGAGCGCGTGCTCGGCCTGCCGAAATCCTATTGAGCCGCCGCGAGCCCATGCCCCGCATCTCCGGAAAGCGCGCCTTCCTCGAGCTCCTGAAGCAGGAGGGAGTCGAGGTCCTGTTCGGCAATCCCGGCACCACCGAGCTGCCGCTCATGGATGCCTTCGCGGTCGACCGCGACATCCGCTACGTCCTCGCCCTGCAGGAGGCGGCCGCGATGGCGATGGCGGACGGCTACGCGCAGGCGTCCGGCAAGCTCGCGGTGGTGAACCTCCATGTCGCGCCGGGCCTCGGCAACGCCATGGGCATGCTCTATGACGCCCAGAAGAGCGCCGCGCCGGTTCTCGTCACCGCCGGCCAGCACGACCAGGGCTTCAACGTCACCGAGCCGATCCTGTGGGCCGACCTGCCGACGCTCGCCCGCCCGCTGGTGAAATGGTCGGCCGAGGTGCACCGCCTCGCCGATCTGCCGCGCATGATCCACCGCGCCGCGAAGACGGCGCTCGCGCCACCGACCGGGCCGGTGTTCCTGTCGCTCCCGGCCGACGTGCTGAACGCCGAGGAGGAGATCGATCTCGGTGCCCCGACCCGCGTCGCGCCCCAGATCCGCGGCGACCGCGCCGCCATCGAGGCGGCGGCGACGCTCCTCGCGAAAGCCGAGCGCCCGCTCATCATGGCCGGCGACGCGGTGGCGCAGAGCCGCGCGCATGCCGAGCTCGTCGAGCTTGCGGAGCTCATCGGCGCGCCGGTCTATCCCGAGGGCATCGCCAACACCGCCTCGTTTCCGTCCACGCATCCGCTGTTCCGCGGCGCCATGGTGCGGCTCGCGCCGGCGATCCGCGCCATTCTGGCCGAGCACGACGTGCTGTTCTCGGTCGGCGGCGATCTCTTCACCCTGTCGCTGCCGTCCGACGTCGATCCGGTGCCGGAAGGTCTTTCGATCATCCACCTCGACACCGATCCATGGGAGCTCGGCAAGAACCATCCGGCCGAGGTCGCGATCCTCGGCAGCCCGAAAGCGACGCTGCCCGAGCTGACTGCGCTCGTGCGCGAGCGCATGTCGAGCGGCGCGCGGGCACGCGCCCGCGAGCGGCTCGACGCCGCCAGCCGCCGCAACCTTGCCGAGCGCGAGGCGCTCGCCGAGAGAGGCCGGGCGGACCATGGCCGCACACCGATCCAGCCGCTCGCGCTTCTTGCCGCGATCGGGGCCATGCTGCCGCGCGATGCCGTCGTCGTCGAGGAAGCGCTGTCTTCCGGCGGCGGCATGCGCCAGCTCATCCGCTCCGACGATCCGCAGAGCTTCTTCGGCCTGCGCGGCGGCGGCATCGGCTGGGGGCTGCCGGCGGCGATCGGGGTCAAGCTCGCGCTGCCGGATCGCCCCGTCGTCGCGCTGATCGGCGACGGCAGCGCCATGTATACCTGCCAGGCGCTGTGGACCGCGGCGCATCACGGCATTGCCGTCGCCTTCCTGATCCTCAACAACCGCTCCTACCGCATCCTCAAGCAGCGCCTGCACGCGCTGCGCGGCCATGCAGCCCAGACCGACCTCTACGTCGGCATGGAGCTGACCGATCCGCCGATCGACTTCGTCGCCCTCGCGCGCTCGATGGGCGTCGCGGCAGAGCGCGCGGCAACGGTCACGGAGGCAACCGATCTCCTCGCAACGGCGGTTGCCAGCGAAGCTCCGATGCTGATCGAAGTCGAGCTCGATCGCGCCTTCAAGCCGATGTGATCTGCGCCCACAGGAACGGCTCGAGCCGCTTCGACGCGAGTGTGACGCCGAGGCCAGGCGCGCTCGGCAGATCGACGAAGCCGTCCCTGATCCGCTCCTCCGGCGAGTCCTCGAGCACCTGCACATAGCCCGGACGCTCCGGGAAGTAGGGGTAGATCTCCTGCGTCATGAAGTTCGGGATGCAGGCGGCGATCTGGAGGGACGCGGCGGTGCAGAGCGCGCTCGCGCAATTGTGCGGCGCGACGCGCATGTTGTAGGCCTCCGCC
>JAJKJG010000356.1 GCA_021154065.1 Methylobacterium sp. | reverse complement strand
CGGTGAAACTGCGTCGCGTTTCCCATCGCGAAGCTGCCGATCAGGGCGCGAACGCGGTTCGGATTCGACATCGAGAAGGCAGGCCCGGTCATCAGCGCCTTGACGCGGTCGAGCGTGTCCGGCTCGGGCATGGTCGCCTGGATCGCGAGCCACTTGTCCAGGATCAGCGGCTCGTTCTCGTAGCGTCGGTAGAAATCCTCCAGCAAGCTCCGGCGCCGATCGCTGCGCGGCAGCATCGATACCGCCGCCAATGCGCCAAGCCGAACCGTCATGTTGTCGGCGGCGCGGTATTCCTGCTCGACGAGATCGAGCCCCGTCTCAGGGTCAGCGGCGCCGTTCAGCTGCAGCGAGACCTGCCGGAGCGACCGCCGCCCGGCGTTTGCCGCATCGGGAGAATAGGGTCCTTCCGTCTTCAGCGCCGCAAAGAGTGGGCCGAGCCGGGTTATCAGCTCGCGTCCCACGGTCCGGCGCGCCGCCTCGCGTGCCGTGAACACCGCTGCCGGGTCTACGTCCGCGCCGATCTCCTGCGCGATCTCGGCCTCGCTCGGCAGCGTGAGCACAAGCGCCGCGAAAGCCGGGTCGGCGAGCGCCTCGCGGTCGGCAAATGCCGCCAGCGCAACGGCAAGCCGCCTTGCCGCATCATGCTCGTCGCCTCCCGTCCTCGCAGCCCGCACCAGGAAGCGCATCGCGACCGTCTGCGCCGCTTGCCAGCGATTGAACGGATCGCTGTCGTGCCGCAGCAAGGCCAGGAGGTCGTCGTCCGAAAGATCGAGCGCGACCTTGACCGGAGCCGAGAAGCCGCGGAACAGCGACGGCACCGGACGCGACGGCACGTCCTGGAACGTGATGCTGTCGGCGGCGCTGTCGAGCACGAACACGCCCTCGCCGGTGATGCGGCTGCAACGGGGCGACATCGGCGTGCCGTCCGCCGCGACGAGACCGAGCGCCACCGGCATCGCCACAGGCGCCTTCTCGGCCTGTCCCGGCGTCGCCGGGGTCGCCTGGGCGAAGTCGAGGCGATAGGTGCGCTTCGCCGCGTCGTAGTGACCGGTGACGGCGACCCGCGGCGTTCCGGCCTGCGCATACCATCGCGCGAAATGCGACAGGTCCCTGCCCGCAGCATGAGCGAACGCCGCGAGGAAATCCTCGACCGTCGCCGCCGTCCCGTCGCAGCGAGCGAAGTAGAGGTCCATGCCGCGCCGGAAGGCGTCGTCGCCGATCAGCGTCTTCAGCATGCGGACGATATCGGCGCCCTTCTCGTAGACCGTCGCGGTGTAGAAGTTGTTGATCTCGCGATAGTGCGGCGGGCGCACCGGATGGGCGAGGGGGCCCGCGTCCTCGGGAAACTGCCGCGCCCGCAACGCCTTCACCTCCGCGATCCGATGCACCGGGCGCGAGCGCATGTCGGATGAGAACTCCTGATCCCGGAAAACGGTGAGGCCTTCTTTCAGGCAGAGCTGGAACCAGTCGCGGCAGGTGACGCGATTGCCGCTCCAATTGTGGAAGTACTCGTGCGCGATGATCGCCTCGATCGCCGCGTAGTCCATGTCGGTCGCGGTCTCGGGCGAGGCCAGCACGTATTTATCGTTGAAGATGTTGAGGCCCTTGTTCTCCATCGCCCCCATGTTGAAGTCGGACACCGCGACGACGTTGAACACGTCGAGGTCGTATTCGCGGCCGAAGGTCTCCTCGTCCCACCGCATCGCGCGCTCGAGCGCGTCGAGCGCGTAATCGGCGCGGCTCTCCTTGCCGGGCTCGACATGGACCGCGATCTCGACGTTGCGGCCGCTCGTCGTCGTGAAGGTCTTGGCGACCGTGCCGAGCGCGCCGCCGACGATCGCGAAGAGATAGGAGGGCTTCGGAAAGGGATCGTGCCAGACGGCATAATGCCGGTTCGTGCCCGCGACCCCGCCGGCCTCGACCGGGTTGCCGTTGCCGAGCAGCAAGGGTTCGGTGTCGCGGTCGCCCTCGAGCCGCGTGGTGTAGACCGCGAGGACGTCCGGCCGGTCGAGGAAATAGGTGATTCGGCGGAAACCCTCGGCCTCGCATTGTGTGCAGTAGACGCCGCCGGATCGATAGAGGCCCATCAGCTTGGTGTTCGCCGACGGGTTCACCGCGGTCTCGATCGTCAGCGTGAAGGGCCGCGCCGGCGGCCGTGGGATCGTCAAGGATTGCGGCGTCGCCGCGTAGTCCGCCGCGGATGCGGCGCGGCCGTCGACCGACAGCGCGACGAGCCGGAGCTCGTCGCCGTCGAGCTCGAGCGGTGCCTCCTTGCGCCCTTTCGGGTTCGGCCGGATCGCCAAGGTCGCGAGGATGCGCGTCTCGGTCGGGTGGAGCCGGATATCGAGCTCGACCCGGTCGATCAGAAAATCGCTCGGCCGATAATCCTCGAGGCGGACGATCTGGGGCGTCTCGGTGCGCATGCTCGCCGTTTTCCCGTGCGGATGGGGGCCGCCTTATGGCCGACCAGCCGGCCTGCCGCAACGCCGGCCTCAAGCCGCTCCGAGCGGCTCCGCGTGACCGACGACGCGCAGGATCTCGGAATGCTCGAGCCGGACTCGCCGCTCGAGATCATCGACAAGCTCGTGCACGGCGGCGACATTGAGGTCCGGCTCGACCCGGCAGTGATAATTCACGACGAGGCCCGCCGGCGTCTCTCGAACCCGGACGCTGTGCACCTCCCGGATCGCGCCCTCGGCGGTGCTCGCGGCGAGCGTCGACGCGATCCGGGCGACCGTTGCCGCGTCCGCCTCGCGGCCTTCGAGATGGCCGATGGCGAGCGGCTCGATATGGCTCTCGACCTCGACCTGGGGCCCGAGCTCCTCCTGGATTGCCGCCTCGAGCCGGTCAGCGACCTCGTGGGCGCGGGCGAGGGTCATGGCGCCGTCGACCTCGACGTCGAAGCTCACCGCGAGCTGTCCTTCGAGATTTTGAACGGTGATGTGGTGGACGGGGAGACGCAGCCGCGCCGCGGTGAGCATCACCCGCTCCATGATGCTCTCGTCGTCGAGCTGCACCGGATCGGCGGTGATGGTGAGCTCGGCGTCCGGCAGATCCTCCGCGACCGCGGCGGCGATCCTCTGCTTGATGGCGGCAACCCGCTCGAGCGGCAGGGTCCGCGAAACGTCGACGAGGACCTCCCCGATGGCCCGCCCGCCGGCTGGCCGTACCCGCACCCGCTTCACCGAGACGACGCCGGCGACGCCCTCGGCGCGGCTTCGCACCTGCTCGGCCAAGCCCTTCGGCGCAGTGTCGAGGAGCGTCGCGAGGGTGCGCTGGGCAAGCCGGAAGCCCGCAATGGCGATAAAGATCGCGACTCCGACCGCCACGACCGAGTCGACCTGCGGATAGCCGGCTGCGGCGGCGCCAAGGGCCGCCAGCACGAGCACCGAATTGACGAGGTCGGAGGAGAAGTGCAGCGCGTCGGCCTCGAGCGCCTCGCTGCCGGTCTCGCGCGCAATCCGTCTCAGCGACCACCAGCGCCAGGAATCAACCACGATCGCGGCGCAGAGCACGCCGACGGCGGCCCAGCTGAACACCACGTCGGCCTCGCCGGCCCACAGGCGTCGCACGCCCTCGAACGCGACTGCCCCCGAAAGCACGAACAGGAACGCGGTCTCGATCAGGGCCGCGAGCGATTCGTACTTGCCATGACCGTATTGATGCTCCTCGTCGGCGGGCTTGTGCGCGGCGCGCAGCGCAAGCCAGGTGATGGTGGTGGCGGCGACGTCGAGCAGGCTGTGCGCGGCGTCCGAGATCAGCGCCAGCGAGCCGCTGGCGAGGCCGGCCGCACCCTTGCCGAGAGTGATCGCCACGCTCGCGACGATCGACCAGATCGCCGCCCGCTCCTTGCGCTGCTCCTGGCCGGCGGCGGGCCTCGTCGGCGCCATCTGGCTCATCTCCGCAATCCCGAACCCGGCCTCTTTTCAGCCGCCGCCATTTGACCGATGTAGGACCATCGCCACAAAGGAGACGGGGCATGGAATATCTGCATACGATGGTTCGGGTTGCCGACCTCGACCGGTCGCTCGACTTCTACTGCAACAAGCTCGGGCTTGTCGAAACCAGGCGGGTCGAGAACGAGAAGGGCCGCTACACCCTCGTCTTCCTCGCCGCCTCGGACGACCTGGAGCGGGCCCGCGAGACCCGGGCGCCGCTCGTCGAGCTCACTTACAATTGGGATGAGCACGAATATCAGGGCGGGCGCAACTTCGGCCACCTCGCCTACCGCGTCGACGACATCTACGAGACCTGCCGCAAGCTCATGGCGGCGGGCGTCACCATCAACCGCCCGCCGCGCGACGGCAACATGGCTTTCGTCCGCTCGCCGGACAACATCTCGATCGAGCTCCTCCAGCGCGGCGAGGCGAAAGCGCCGGCCGAGCCCTGGGCTTCGATGCCGAATACGGGAGTGTGGTGAGACCTGGTGACCCGAATTCTCTGCGCCGGGATCGCCACGCTCGACCAGATCTTTTCGCTGGAGGCGATGCCGGCGCGACCTGAGAAGTACCGGGCCCGGGATCTCGTCGTCACCAGCGGGGGCACCGCGGCCAATGGCGCCGTTGCGATCGTCCGCCTCGGCGGCGAAGCGTGCCTGTTCGGCGCGCTCGGCGACGATTCCCGAGGGGATGAGATCGTCGCCGGCCTTACGGCCGAAGGCGTCGATTGCGCCGGCGTCCGCCGGGTCGCAGGCCGGACCTCGCCGCTCTCGGCGATTCTCGTCGACAGCGCCGGCGAGCGGATCGTCGTTTCCCATGCCGATCCCGAGCTTCCGGGCTCGACCGCGCACCCCGAAGCGGCTCCCGACCGGCGTCGACGCGGTCCTCGGCGATACCCGCTGGCAAGCCGGCGCGGCCCATTTCTTTCGCCTTGCCCGCGAAGCCGGCGTGCCGGCGATCCTCGACGCCGATCGAGCGCCGCATGAGCGGCCGGAGCTGCTCGATCTTGCGACCCATGTAGCCTTCTCGATGCAGGGGCTTCAGGACCTCACGGGTCTCGACGATGCGCGCGCGGCGCTCGAGGCACTCCCGCCCATCCGCGCCTGGGTCGGCGTGACGAACGGAGCCGACGGCGTTTATTTCCGCCACGACGCGGAAATTCGGCACGAGCCGGCCTTTCCCGTCGACGCCGTCGACACGCTCGGCGCCGGCGATACCTGGCACGGCGCCTTCGCGCTGGCGCTCGCCGAAGGCCAGTCCGAGGGCGAGGCGGTGCGCTTCGCCTCGGCTGCGGCGGCGATCAAATGCACCCGTTTCGGCGGCCGCAATGGCGCGCCGCGCCGGATTGAGGTCGAGGCCCTCCTTTCATCGCGTCTCCGGCAGACCACGATCTGACCAGGATGCCGGTTGGCGAACGCGCCCGCCTCAGTCATCCTGCTCGGCCGGCTAGAAGCTTCGGCCGGAGAGGATGAACGTTGAGGCAATCGATCCGCTTCCTGCGGCGCGGCCGAGTGGTCGAGATCGGCGGCCTCGACGCACGGACAACCCTGCTCGACTATCTGCGCCTGATCGAGCGCAGCGTCGGCACGAAGGAAGGCTGTGCCGAAGGCGATTGCGGCGCCTGCACCGTAGTGCTCGGGCGGCTGCGAGGAGACCGGCTCTCGTATGAACCGGTGAACGCCTGCATCCTCCTCCTCGGTCAGCTCGACGGCGCCGAGATGGTCACGATCGAGGATCTTGCGAGCCCCGAAGGTCTCCATGTCGTGCAGGAGGCGATGGTCGCCCGTCACGGCTCGCAATGCGGCTTCTGCACGCCGGGCATCGTGATGAGCCTGTTCGCCCTGTATCACGGCGACCGGCCGGTGAGCCGCGACCACGTCAACGATGCGCTCGCCGGGAATCTCTGCCGCTGCACCGGATACCGACCCATCGTCGAAGCCGCGCTCGAGGCTTGCACGACGCCGCCACAGGACGCTTTCATTGCCAGACGTGCCACGACCGAGGCAGCGCTCGCGGCGCTCGACGACGGCGAGGATGTCCTCGCGGAAGAGGGCGACGGCTTTTTTGCCGCGCCGGCGAGCGAAGCCGCGATCGCCGAGCTGTACGAGGCTCATCCCGACGCGACGCTCGTCGCCGGTTGCACCGATGTCGGCTTGCGGCTCACGAAGGACCTCGCCCGGCTCGACCAGACGATCTGGCTCGGGCGCGTGCAGGGGCTCGACAGCATCGACGAGGGGCCGGAAGCGCTTTCCCTTGGGGCCACCGTCAGCCACTTGCACGCCCGGCGCGCGCTCGCGGCGCTCGATCCCGATCTCGGCGAGCTGATGCGGCGCTTCGGCGGCGTGCAGGTCCGCGCCGCCGGCACGGTCGGCGGCAACCTCGCGAACGGCTCGCCGATCGGCGACCTCGCGCCGGCTCTCATCGCGCTCGGAACGACGCTCGAGCTGCGTAACGGCGAGCGCATCCGCAGCCTTGCGCTCGAGGATTTCTTCCTCGCCTATCGCAAGCAGGACCGCGCCCCCGGCGAGTTCATCCGCCGCGTCGTCGTGCGAAAACCCATCGCCGGCGCTGCGTTCCGCTGCTTCAAGGTCTCAAAGCGCCTCGACGAGGACATCTCGGCCGTGATGGGCGCGTTCCATGTCGCGCTCGAGGGCCGCCGCATCGCATCGGCGCGGATCGCCTATGGCGGGATGGCCGGCGTGCCGAAGCGCGCGAGCGCGGCGGAGGCGGCAATCGCCTGTGCTTCCCTCGACGAGCCCGCCTCATGGCAGGCCGCGCTCGAGGCGCTTTCCCGGGATTTCACGCCGCTCGCCGACCAGCGCGCATCGGCTGCATACCGCGCGCTTGTGGCGCAGAACCTGCTCTTCAAGGCGCTGACCGAGATCGCGTCGGGCGGGACGCACGAGACCCGCATCGGCGCCTGGCGCGAGATGCCGGATGCCGCGGAGTAGGGCGGTGGTCGAGAGGGTGAAGAGCGCCGCTGCCAATCCCTCCTCCCTTGCGGGGGAGGGTAGGGAGGCGGGGCGAGGGGCAGGGGCTCAGGCCTCGGGACTCGGCCCGGCTGTCGATGCGGAGATCCATTCTGCTCGTTTGAGCTCTACGCCCTCGCCCCTCACCCCCGATCCCTCCCCGCAAGGGGGAGGGGAGCAGGCGCTTCGCCACGTCCATCGCGCTCTCCCGCATGATTCCGCCGCGAAGCACGTGCAGGGCGCGGCGGAGTACGTCGATGATATCCGCGAGCCCGAGGGCACGCTTCACGTTGCCGTCGGACAGTCTCCGAAGGCCCGCGGGCGCGTTGCCGCACTTGAGCTTGGAGAGGTCCGCGCCGGCGCTGGTGTTGTTGCCGTCCTCACCGCATCCGACATACCGGGAAAGAACGACGTATCGCCGGCTTTCGGCGATGACCCGCTTTTTGCCGTCGACGAAGTCTCCTTCCGCGGCCAAGCGCTCTTTTCTGTCGTGGCGCTCACCCGCGAAGCCGCGCGCCGCGCCGCGAGGCTTGCCGCCGTCGCGATAGAGGGCGAGGCCCCAAGCGTCATGATCGAGGACGCGCTCGCGCGCGGCGAAACGGTGCTGCCGGACTACACCTTCGGGCATGGCGATGCGGCGGCGGCGATCGCGGCCGCACCGCACCGGCTCGAGGGCTCGTTCCGGGTCGGCGGCCAGGAGCATTTCTATCTCGAAGGCCAGGTCGCGCTCGCCGTCCCGGGCGAGGATGGGGCGATGCACGTCCATTCCTCGACGCAGCATCCGACCGAGGTCCAGCACGTCGTCGCGCGGGTGCTCGGCGTGCCGGATGCCTACGTCAGCTGCGAGATCCGCCGTATGGGCGGCGCCTTCGGCGGCAAGGAGAGCCAGGCGACGCAATGGGCGGCGCTCGCGGCGCTAGCGGCGCGCGTGACCGGCCGGCCCTGCAAGGTGCGCCTTGACCGTGACGACGACTTCATCCTCACCGGCAAACGGCACGACTTCCGCTCCGATTGGAGGATCGGCTTTGACGATGACGGGCGCATCGAGGCCTACGAGGTCGAGCACCTCGCCCGCTGCGGCTACTCGGCCGATCTGTCGCAGGGCGTCGTCGACCGGACGATGCTGCACTCGGACAACGCCTACTTCCTGCCTGCGGCGCGTATCGCCTCGAAGCGGCTCAAGACCAACACGGTCTCGAACACCGCCTTCCGCGGCTTCGGCGGGCCGCAAGGCATGCTGGTGATCGAGCAGGCGATCGACCGCGTCGCCTGGGCGCTTTGCCGCGACCCGCTCGACGTTCGCTATGCCAATCTCTACGCGCCCGGCCGCGATCTCACGCCCTATGGCATGACGGTCGAGGACACCGAGACCCTCGCAGACGTCATGCGGACGCTCGAGCGGACGTCGGATTACCGGGCCCGCCGGACCGAGCTCGGTGCTTCGAACGCGGGCTCGCGCTTCCTGAAGCG
>JAJKJG010000355.1 GCA_021154065.1 Methylobacterium sp. | reverse complement strand
CGGCTCGGCCTTGAGGGCATCGTGGCGCAGGCCGCAACGATCGGCGCAAATGCCTGGCGATCCTAAGCCGATCGCGATCTATGTCGACGCCGACGCCTGCCAGGTGAAGGCGGAGGTGTATCGGGTCGCCGAGCGGCACCGGCTCAAGGTCTACGTCGTCGCGAACAGCTTCATCGCCGTGCCGCGGCAGCCCTTCATCGAGCGTGTCGTCGTCGGCGGCGGCTTCGACGCGGCCGACGACTGGATCGCCGAGCGCGTCTCGCGCGGCGACATCGTCGTCACGGCCGACGTGCCGCTCGCGAGCCGCTGCGTCAAGGCCGGCGCCGACGCGATCGCGCCGAACGGGCGCGCCTTCACCGAGGCCTCGGTCGGGATGGCGCTCGCGACCCGCAACCTGATGCAGGATCTGCGCGAGGCCGGCGCCGTGACCGGCGGCCCGAAGCCGTTCTCGGCCCGCGACCGCTCGGCCTTCCTGTCGGCCCTCGACCTCGCCGTGGTGCGCCTGAAGCGCGCCGGTTTTGCGGCCTCGGCATGAGCGAGCTCGATCTCGA
Source organism: Methylobacterium sp. (assembly GCA_021154065.1). The sequence goes on along the minus strand of JAJKJG010000355.1, from coordinate 7,553 downwards.
CCGCCGCACCGGCTGGCCCGCCGATTTGCGGCTCTTCGTCGAGCGCTACCCGCGCGCGGTCTGGCCCGGCCACGCCAATCTCGGGGCTACGGCGCGGTTCTGGCTCGAGCGCCACGACATGTTCCGCGATCTCGGCGGCGCGCTCAAATCCGCGACCGGAGAGTTTCGCGAGGGCGCCCTGGCGCTTCCCGAGTTCCGGCGCTGGTTCACGCCGCGCCTGCAATTCTTCCTGTCGCAGCTCGAGGTGCATCATCAGGTCGAGGATCTGAGCTACTTCCCGCTGTTTCGCGCCGCCGAGCCGCGTCTCGTGCGCGGCTTCGAGGTGCTGGAGCACGATCACGACATCCTCCACGAGCGGATCGCGCGGCTCGCCGACGCGGCGAACGCGTTCCTTGAGGCCTCGGAGCCCGACGCGCTGCGCGCTTCTGCCGATCGCTATAGCCTCGTCAGCGACGAGCTCCTGTCCGGCCTCGTCCGCCACCTTGCCGACGAGGAGGATCTGATCATCCCGCTCATCCTCGACCGGGGCGAGGGCGAGCTCGGGATGGGTTAGGGAGGGCCGGCGATCGAAGAGCCGGAGTCTTGTCGCCGCGCGAGGCGTGGGCAGGCGGCCCAACATTAACATGAGTTGCATATAGTCTGCGGCCCCTGAGTCTGCCGGGCCGCCGGCGGCGCCGTTAACTGAAACCAGCGAAGGCAATATTTACCCTGCGCCCTTCGACTCGTCATGGTTTCCAAAATATGCATAATGACAACGCTCGGGCGGCGGCGGCGGATTGCGCTCTCCCTTGCTCAGGACATTTCACGCCGGACTCGAAGGATGTCGGCCGAGTAGGAGTAGCGGTATGAAAACGGAGCGCATGTTTCTGATTGCTCCTTCTCTTGTTCGGCTGATCCTCAAGGAGCGTCTGGTCAGCAAGCAGGTCGTCGAGGGCTACCTCGCGCCTGCGTCCGAGCGGACGCATTTCGTCCGTCTCGAGCCGAGCGGCTGCAACCTCGTGCTTCAGAGCTGGAGCGCCGAGGGCGCCTCCGAGCAGCGGACCAAGGTCCCGAGTACGCAGGCCGAGGCGCTGCTCGAGGTCTGTCCCGGCAAGGTCACCTACCGGCGCACGCATATCCGGCTCGCACCCGGAGCCGAGGCGCTGCTCGACCGCTTCGAGGAACCGGATGCGCTCGATCTCGTTGCCGTCGAGTTCGAGCACCCGGCCGAGGCCGAGGCGTTCGCACCGCCGGGGTGGTTCGGTCCGGAGGTGACGCAGGACCCGTCCTACCAGAAGGCCGCGATCGCGCTCTCCGGGATGCCGCGCGCCGACGCGGTCGAGGTCACGAACGCGTCGGTCATCGCGCTCATCGAGACGCTCGAGGCGAGCGCCGGCGCGCGCCAGCAGCTCGGCTCCCATGCCGAGCCGGCTTTCGAGCCGCGCCCCGGCAACGGCGCATCCCATCACGAGCCGCGGCCCGAGACGGCGCGTCCGGTGTTCACGCTGCCGGAACGCCCCGCCGCGCCGGAACGCCCTGCCGCGCCGGTCCGTCCCGCCGCGGCGGCGCCGCTCACGCCCGACCCGCGCTTCGACGAAGTCCTGGCCGGATTGTCGGAGGCGCTCGAGACCTCCGGCGGCCGTGCCGCGGAGGACGAGCAGCAGCCGCCGCAGGCGCCCGTCGAGATCCGGCGCACCGGCTCGCGCAACCGGCGCTGACCGATCCGCGGGTGACCGAGGCGCGCGCCGCGTAGCCGCCGGCGCGAACTCGGGCTATCTCTCGCCGCTCGAAGGGGAGGGGAGCGGCGCGTGCTCAGCCTGAAGGACAAGGTCGCGATCGTCACCGGCTGCGGCTCGAGCGGGCCCGGCTGGGGCAACGGCAAGGCGACCGCCGTGCTCTTCGCCCGCCAGGGCGCGCGCATCGCCGGCTTCGACGTCGATGACGCCGCCGCCGCCGAAACGCGGCGGCTCATCGAGGCCGAGGGCGGCGCCTGCGTGACGGCGCGCTGCGACGCGACGTCGGCCGCGGGCGTCGAGGCGTTCGTCCAGGACTGCGTCCGGCGCTTCGGCCGGGTCGACGTGCTCGTCAACAATGTCGGCCGCTCGGAGCCCGGCGGCCCGGTCGAGCTCGACGAGGCGACGTTCGACGAGCAGATCGCCATCAACCTCAAAAGCGTCTATCTCGCTTGCAAGGCGACCTTGCCGGTGATGGAGCGCCAGGGCGGCGGCGCGATCGTCAACGTGTCCTCGGTCGCCGGCCTTCGCTATGTCGGCAAGCCGCAGGTCGCCTACAGCGCCGCGAAGGCCGGGCTGATCCAGTTCACGCGCACGACGGCGGTGATCTACGCCGCCAAGGGCGTCCGGCTGAACTGCGTCGTGCCGGGGCTTATGAACACGCCGCTGGTGCGCCGCCTCGCCGACAAATACGCCGGCGGCGATTTCGAGGGCTTCTCGGCGACGCGCGACGCGCAGGTGCCGATGGGCCGCATGGGCGACGCCTGGGACGTCGCGCACGCCGCGCTGTTCCTCGCGTCCGACGAGGCGCGCTACATCACCGCGACCGAGATCGTCGTCGACGGCGGCCTCACCGCCGCGACGCGCTGAACTGACGCGCGCTGACGGAGGAGCACGTGGCCCGCATTCCCTACGCCGATCCGGATCGGCCCGAGGTCCAGGATATCGTGCGGCGCATCACGGCCGAGCGCGGCAGCGTGCTGCATCTCTACCGGATGCTGCTGCACAGCCCGCCGGTCGCTGCAGGCTGGCTCGCCTGCTTCACGGCGATCCGGCAGCAGAGCTCGCTGCCGGGCGACCTGCGCGAGCTCGTCATCATGCGCATCGCGATCGTCAACGGCGCCTCCTACGAGGCCGAGCAGCACGCGCCGATCGCGCTGCGGGAGGGTCTGACGCAGGCGCAGCTCGACGCATTGCCGGACTGGGAGGGCTCGGATCTGTTCGATCCGCGCCAGCGCGCCGTGCTTGCCTATGCGGACGCGATGACGCGCGATGTCCGCGTGCCGGACGAGGTCTTCGCCGCGATCCGCCCGGCCTTCGACGACCGGCGCCTCGTCGAGCTCACCGCGACGATCGCCGGCTACAACATGGTCTCGCGATTCCTCGAGGCGCTGAAGCTGCACGGTAGGGACGAGACCAAGCCCTCCAAAATGGGCTAGCCGGCGAGGAACGCGGTGAGCGCCTCGTTCACGGCCTCGGGCTCCTCGTGGTGCACCCAGTGCGTCGCCTCGTCGTGCCAGATGACGCGGGCGTCGTCGCAGAACGCGGTGCTCGCGGCGACAAGGCCCGGCTCCAGCGCCTGGTCGCGCCGGCCCCAGATGACAAGCCGTCGGACAGCGGATGCGGGCCGCCTCCGCCGGGGTAGTGCGCCGCAGGCGCAGGGCGCGGTACCAGGCGAGCATCGCGGTGAGCGCGCCGGGCTCGGCCCAGGCTCGCTTGTAGCGCTCGAGGTCCGCAGCCGTGAACGTGCCCGGCCGGCTCGAATCCGTCAGCGCCCGGCGCAGAAGCGCGAAGTCGGCCGCCGCAAGCGCCGCCTCGGCGAGCCAGGGGAGCTGGAAGAAGCCGATCTAGGCGCTGCGCAGGAGCTGCGTCGGATGGCGGCGCAGGTACGGCCCGAACGCCTGCGGGTGCGGTGCATTGAGGATCGCGAGCCGTTCGACGCGCTCGCCGTGGCGCGCCGCCGTCCACCACGCGACGAGCCCGCCCCAGTCGTGCCCGACGAGGCTCACGCGGTCGCATCCGAGCGCATCGGCGAGGGCGACGACGTCGCCGGCGAGGCAGTCGAGCGTGTAGCTCTCAAGACCTTTCGGCTTGTCGCTGAGATTGTAGCCGCGCTGGTCCGGCGCGACGACGCGCAATCCGGCGGCGGCGAGGGCGCCGAGCTGATGCCGCCAGCCGTACCAGAACTCCGGAAAGCCGTGCAGCAGGATCGCCGGCCGGCCCTCGGGCGGGCCGGCTTCGACGACATGCAGGTCGAGCGCGCCGACGCGCCGTCGCGAATGCGCTCCGAAACCGACCGGCGACCTTGACGCCATCCGCATCGGGGCGGAACGAGGAAACGCGCGCGGATGTTCCGACCGCCGCGCTTATCTCCCGATCGGCTGCATGAACCCTCCGTCGACCGAACGCGACCGCCGCACGCTCACCGGCATCCTCTATGCGCTTGCGGCGTTCGGGACCTGGGGCCTCGTCGCGCCGGTCCATTTCAAGCTCCTCGCAGCCGTGCCGGCGCTCGAGGTGCTGGCGCAGCGCATCGTCTGGTCGGCGCTCTTCGTGCTCGGCATCATCGCGGCGCGCCGGCGCTGGCCGCCGCTCCTCGCGGCGCTCCGTCCCCGCCGGCCGCTCGGGTTGCTGGCGATCTCGGCCGTCCTCGTCGGCGCCAACTGGCTCGTCTACATCTGGGCGGTCAGCAGCGGCCAGCTCGTCGAGGCGAGCCTCGGCTATTTCATCAACCCGCTCGTCAACGTCGCGCTCGGCATCGTCTTCCTCGGCGAGCGGCTGCGCCCGCTGCAGGTCGCGGCCTGCGGCCTGGCCGGCGTCGGCGTCCTTGTGCTGACGGTCGCGGCCGGCACGGTGCCGTGGATCGCGCTCGCGCTCGGGATCAGCTTCGGCTTCTACGGGCTGATCCGGAAGACCGTGCGGGTCGACCCGCTGATCGGGTTCTGCGTCGAGTCGCTTCTGCTCCTGCCCTTCGCGCTTGGCTACGTCGCGGCCCTGATGGCGACCGGCGCGAGCGTGTTCCTCAAGGGTGATTGGCGGCTCGATTGTCTCCTCGTCGCGACGAGCGTGACGACCTCGGCGCCGCTGATCTGGTTCGCCGCCGCGGCGCAGCGCCTCAAGCTCTCGACGGTCGGCCTCCTGCAATACCTCGCGCCGTCCTGCCTTCTCGGGCTCGGCGTCGTCGTCTACGGCGAGCCCTTCACGCGCGTCGAGGCCGTGGCCTTCGCGGCGATCTGGACGGCGCTCGCGCTCTATTCGGCGGATGCGTTCGCGGCGCGAGACCGGCGCCACGGCGCCTGACGGCGGCAAGGCGCGCGGCGAAACAATCGCGAAACGTCGCGCGCAATCAGGCCGAAACAGAACCGCCCTAAGCGTCGCGCCCGCACAGGGAGCTTCCGATGAGGCGATTCTTCGAACTCGCGGCGAGCGCCGCCGCCGCGCTCGGCGGCTTCGCGCTCGCCTTTCTGATCAACCCCTACCTGCCGCTCTGAGGCGCGAGCCGCACGACCCGATCCGTCGATCGGGTCGAGGCGGACCCGAGCCCGGCTACTGGGTCTTGCGCGGATCGTCCTTGTCGTTGACGTAGGTCAGGCCCCAGGGCCCGGTGGTGTTGAGCTGGAGCACCGTCTCCTCGTCGGCGTAGACGTAGTGCTGCATTCCCGGCGACATCGCAAAGAAGCTGCCCGCCGGCAAAGGCTTGGCCTTCGCCTGGTCCGCGGTCGCGCCTTCGCCGAGCCGCAAGGTTCCGGAAAGCACCGTCACGAGCTCCGGCCGCGGATGCGTGTGCGGCGGAATGTGATAGCCCTTCGGCAGCTTGAGCCGCAGCGCAAACAGTCCCTCCTTCGAGGGATCGCCGTAGATCGCCGCGGCCTGGGCGCCCTTCGGAACCGAGGCCGGCGCTGGGCCCCATTTGACGTCGTTTGGAGTCAGCACCTTGTGGTCGTCCATCGCTGCCGCCGGCGCGAGACAGGCGAGCAAGGACAACGCGGCGATCGAGGCTGAGGAGACGATCTTCATGACGACACCTCCTAGTGCATTAGGATACACCCAGCTCGGGAAGTATAGCACGGCCCTCTTGAGTGGCGAGCCGTCCGGTGCCTGACTTTAGAGGATAGGAGGGTGTGGTTCGCGAGCCAGCTCCGCTCCGGCTGGCGCGCCTAATCCCGCCTGATCAAGCCCGTCACAGCGCCCACGAATATGGTCGCGAAAAACCAGCCGAGCAGGACGTGGATAGGGCGATAGAACCAACTTAGTCTTCCGCCGTCGCGGCTGCGGTTTGGAGCCCAGTAGTCTCTTTGGCCAAGATTAGCGAAGGGCACGAGTGTGTCGAGGGAGTAAATAAGCGGATCGAATTTCGGATAGCCCAGAGATACGACGGGCTTGCCTGCCACGAATTTCGGCTGCTCCCGAATCGGAAGAAAGCTGCCCTTGCCGTGGGTGAAGACGCCGTAGCCGAATCCGGCAAACAGCACCATCCAGATCAGTGCAAGCCAGGGCCTGTAGCCATAGCCGGACGTAAGATCGAGCAAGTTAGCCGCCCAGGCGGCGCGGCGAGTACCACGGCACCGCAGCGGTCTCCAGCCGCCGCCTCGCGATCGCGATCGCTCTCGCATCGCGCTCGTGCCCCATACGGCGCAGAACGCTCACCAGTTGCGAGAACGGCTGCGGCCGCGGATGAACATACAAATGTTCGTACTTCTGCTTCCGCAGCCAACCGAGGCGATCCCGCCAGCGAGTAGGCGCGTCTCCGCTCAACAATCCATATTCGCAACCATTGAGAATCAGCCGCCCATCAGGCCAGCTGACGATATCGTCAGCCAGCATGCCGATGCGGCTGTTCGCAAGCGATACGGTAGAGGCCGTAAGGGTCGCATCGACACACCTCATTACTCCGGCTATTTTTAGCCGGTTGAAATTTATATAAGTATTTGCAGCTTCTTCACCTATAATGACCTGATCAACGAATAAACTTCCGCCAATATCGGCCGAAGTTAAGCTGACGCTTGCAATAAGCTTGGCCGCAATTCGTGTTTCGCCTTCTTGCTGATTGCGCAGAAATACATCCCCTTTGATTTTAGCTAGGTCGGCGCTGAGCGCTCGCTTACCTGGGTTGCGGATCGTGCATCCGCTGAGATCGAGATTCCCGCCGATATTGGCGTGGTTCAACCAGAGCGCACCATCCAGCTCCGCACCCTCCCTCACAATCACATGCATACCGACGGTGATATTGTGAGCCTCCAGTGCCCGGCCCCGTCCGTCCGCGCGCGCGATTTTTGCCCCGGCGAATTGCAACAGAGCGAACTGCGAGTCAGCAAGGGTGATCGGCCCAATGAACGTCGCATCGGTTCCACTCAGCATGCCGACGACGTTCACCCCAACGGCGCGGAGAGCATGCGTCTGGTCCGACGCCAACTCTGACCTGGATAAGTTTACTTCCCCCTCGATCCGGCTTCCCCTCATATCGAGGGCAGGTATCGCGTCGACTCTCAACGTGCTTCTGTCACATTCGAACGAGCTTCCCAGGCGAGCGTTACGAAAGCTGACACCGCCCGAAAGCTTCGCCTTTGACAAGAAAAACGCGCCGGTGCAGCGTACCCGATCCGCCAGCATGGGCCCTCGTTCCACCTGAACCTCGGTAAGGTCGATATCGCCCGCGACCACGGCCCCTGTCAGATCGATCCACTGGAAGGTACATTTTCGAGCAATCAAGTTGCCGTCAATCGATGCACCCCGGAGAAGCAGCCCGAAAAATGAACATTCCTCAAGCAGAAGCGCCGCGAGTTTCGAATCCGACGCTTCGAAGTTGAGACTGGAGTTGCACTGTTTAAGGGCGATGGGTTT
>JAJKJG010000354.1 GCA_021154065.1 Methylobacterium sp. | reverse complement strand
CCTCCCGAGCCCGGAGGTCACGTTCCCCTCCGGCCGCAGGCGCCGCTCCCGTCCCACCCTAACGACGCCTCGCGAGAGCGTCCCCCGGCGGACGGGACGGGAGAGATGTAGGACATGGTTCTGCGAGTGTCAAGGACTATTTTCAAGAGCCGTCATCCCGGAAGCCGCGAAGCGGCTATCCGGGACCTTCCGACGCTCGCGTCGCGCCGCGCGCGTCCGGGATGACGCGACGGCATCAAGCTCTTGCAAGCGCCCCTGACAGAGGCTTCGGCCGTCGCATTCGGGCGACTAATCCTGAGCGCCCGTGCGCTTGTCCGACCTTTCGCAACGCGCCCGTGGACGGGGAGCGGGGCGCTCCCTATACCGAACCCTGGAGACGAACGACGCCGGGGCGCTGGTGACGGCCGAGCACGCAGAGAGACCCGCCCGCCGGATCGGCAGCGCGCTCGAGCGCGCCTGCCGGACCAAAGGCTTGCGCATGACCGGCCAGCGCCGGGTCATCGCCCGGATCCTCGGCGAGGCCGCGGATCACCCGGACGTCGTCGAGCTCCATCGCCGCGCCGCCGCGGTCGACGACCGCATCTCGCTGTCGACGGTGTACCGCACCGTCAAGCTCCTCGAGACCGAGGGCATCATCGAGCGTCTCGAGCTCAGGGACGGCCGGGCACGCTACGAGCGCGCGCCGCGCCAGCACCACGACCATCTGATCGATCTCGCGACCGGCGGCGTCATCGAGTTCCGCTCCGAGGAGATCGAGGCGCTGCAGACCGAGATTGCGAAGCGGCTCGGCTACCGGGTCGTCTATCACCGGCTCGAGCTCTACGCGGTGCCGCTCGACGAGGACGGCCCGGCATGATCGGGCCTTCATGAGAAGGGTCTCGGTCGGGCTGAGGCTTCTCGTCCAGGCGCTCTTCTTTTTCGCCGCCCTGCCCCTGCAATATCTCGCGATCCGGCTCGGCTGGCGCCTTGCCGGATGGCTGCCGGTTTATTTCCACCGCCTGTTCCTGGCGATGTTCGGGCTGCGGATCGCGGTCAACGGGCGTCTCGCCCGCGACGTCCCGGTGCTCGTCTTGGCAAACCACGTCTCCTGGCTCGACATCTCGGTCATCGGCAGCCTCGGCCCGCTGTCCTTCGTCGCGAAATCGGAGGTCGAGCGCTGGCCGGTGGTCGGCCTCTTCGCACGGCTGCAACGGACCGTCTTCATCGATCGCGCCCGCCGCGCCCATACGGCCGAGGTGAACGCGACGGTCGCCCGGCGCCTCGCCGGGGGCGACATCATCGTGCTGTTCCCGGAAGGCACCTCGAGCGACGGCAACCGCGTGCTGCCGTTCCGCTCGTCGCTCGTCGGCGCGGCGCGGGCGGCACTCTCGGCCTCGGGCGCCGGGACGATCCAGCTGCAGCCGCTCGCGATCACCTACACGCGGCGAAACGGCCTGCCGCTGACCCGGCGAGACCGGCCGGAGATCGCCTGGTACGGCGACATGGACCTGGCGCCACACCTCGCGGCGTTCCTCGCCGGCGGCCCGTTCGAGGCGCGGGTTACCTTCGGGGCGCCGATCCCCTTCGACGCCGCGACCGATCGCAAGCGCGCGACCGCCAAGGCCGAGGCGGCGGTGCGGCGGGCCTTTCACGCGGCTGTCGTTCCGGCGCGGCCCGAAGGGCCGAACCCGAAGGCCATGGACAAGCGCGACGTAGCACTGGCCGTCGGTGCGCAGCCGTGAACGACAGGCGGGAATTGCGGTTTTCTATTCTCTTGAGCGGCCGAACCGCCTAAATGAGGTTCGGCGTCAGGGGGAGCGGCCGCCCGGCGGTCCACAGGCGAGAATTGGTGAAGAAGCTTTTCGTCAAATCCTACGGCTGCCAGATGAACGTCTACGACGCCGAGCGCATGGCGGACGTTCTCGCGCCCGAGGGCTTCACCGAGACGGCCGACATGGCGGAGGCCGACGTCGTCATCCTCAACACCTGCCACATCCGCGAGAAGGCGGCCGAGAAGGTCTATTCCGAGCTTGGCCGGGTGCGGCAGACGAAGCGCGCCCGGGCGGCGGAGGGTCGCGCCACGAAGGTCGTCGTCGCCGGCTGCGTCGCCCAGGCCGAAGGCCGGGAGATCATCCGCCGCGCGCCGGTGGTCGACGTGGTCGTCGGCCCGCAGAGCTATCACCGCCTGCCCGCGCTCATCGCCCGCGCTGCCGGTGAGGGCGGGGTGGTCGACACCGAATTCCCGGTCGAGGACAAGTTCGACCATCTCCCGGCAGTGCGCGGCCGCGGCGCAACCGCCTTCCTGACGATCCAGGAAGGCTGCGACAAGTTCTGCACCTTTTGCGTCGTGCCCTACACCCGCGGCGCCGAGGTCTCGCGGCCGGCCGCCAAGATCGTCGCCGAGGCCGAGCGCCTCGCCGACGCCGGGGTGCGCGAGATCACGCTCATCGGGCAGAACGTCAACGTCTATCACGGCGACGGGCCGGACGGGCGCGTGTGGCCGCTCGCGCGCCTCTTGGAGCGCCTCGCCGAGATCCCGGGCCTCGCCCGCCTGCGCTATACGACGAGCCATCCGCGCGACATGGACGACGCGCTGATCGCGGGCCATCGCGATCTCGCGGCGCTCATGCCCTATCTGCATCTGCCGGTGCAGGCGGGCTCGGACCGCGTGCTCGCGGCCATGAACCGCCGGCATACGGGCGACGAATACCGCCGCCTGATCGATCGCGTGCGCCGGGCGCGCCCCGACATCGCCCTCTCGTCCGACTTCATCGTCGGCTTCCCGGGCGAGACGGAGAGCGAGTTCGAGGACACGATGCGGCTTGTCGCGGACGTCGGTTTCGCGAGCGCCTTCTCGTTCAAGTACAGCCCGCGGCCGGGAACGCCGGGCGCCGAGCTTGCCGGTCGGGTGCCGGAGCCGGTCATGGCCGAGCGCCTGGCGCGCCTGCAGGCGCTGCTCGAGGCCCAGCGCCAGGCCTTCAACCGCGCAACCGTCGGGCGCGAGGTCGACGTCCTTCTGGAGAAGCCGGGCCGCCATGCCGGCCAGCTCGCCGGCAAGTCGCCGTATCTCCAGGCGGTGCAGATCGAGGCCGGCCGCCGGCAGATCGGCGATATCGTGCCGGTCCGGATCGTCCGGGCGGGGTCGAACAGCCTCTTCGGCGAGGCGGCGGATGCCGCGGCGCTCACGGCGGCGGCGTGAAGGGAGAGCGCGATTTGAGGCCATCGGACAGCGCGACGGCGCGGGGGCAGCGCGGCAAGGCCGTCCCTCCACCTCCCCCGGGCGTCGTCGACGAGACCGCCGAGATCACCCTCACCTTCGACGACAACCGGCTCGCCAGCCTCCTTTTCGGTCATTACGACCAGAATCTCGCCCATCTCGAGCGCCGGCTCGGGGTCGTCGCCAATGCCAACGGCAACCGCGTCGTGCTGAAAGGCGCGCCCGACGCCTCCGAGCAGGCAAGGCGCGTGCTCGAGGGACTCTACGACCGGGTGCGCGGCGGCGCGCCGCTGTCGCTCGGCGACGTCGACGGCGCGATCCAGGAGAGCGTGCTGCAGGGCAACCTGTTTCCGGCACGCGCGGAAGCGCCGGCCGGTGCGCGCCCGGGCTTCGACCAGGTCGCGACCCGCAAGCGTGGGCCGGTGCGGGCCCGCAACGCCGCGCAGGATGCCTACATCAAGGCGCTGCGCCAGAACGAGCTCGTCTTCGCCGAGGGCCCGGCCGGCACCGGCAAGACCTGGCTTGCGGTCGGGCACGCGGTGTCGCTCCTCGAGCAGGGCCAGGCCGAGCGGCTCATCCTGTCGCGCCCCGCCGTCGAGGCCGGCGAACGGCTCGGCTTCCTGCCCGGCGACATGCGCGAGAAGGTCGATCCCTACCTGCGCCCGATCTACGACGCGCTTTACGACTTCATGGAGGCGCGCCACGTCGAGCGCGGGCTTGCGACCGGCATGATCGAGATCGCGCCGCTCGCCTTCATGCGCGGCCGCACCTTGACGAACGCCGTCGTGCTTCTCGACGAGGCGCAGAACACCACGACGATGCAGATGAAGATGTTCCTGACCCGTCTCGGCGAGGGCTCGCGCATGATCGTGACCGGCGACCCGACCCAGGTCGACCTGCCGCCGGGGCAGAAATCCGGCCTGATCGAGGCGACGCGCATCCTGTCGGGCGTCGAGGGCATCAGCCGGATCATCTTCCGCGATGTCGACGTGGTGCGCCACGATCTCGTGCGCCGCATCGTCACCGCCTACGACGCCGACGCGGCGGCCGCGATCGTGCCGGCGCGCAGAGGCGGCCGCGAGCCGTGATCGCGCTCGATCTTGCCGCCACGTCGGAGCGCTGGGCGGCGCTCGGCGACGTCGAGGCGCTGGCGCGCCGCGCCGTCGAGGCCGCGCTGGCGGTCGCCAAGAACCCGCCGCGACAGGAGGATGTCGAGCTCAGCCTGCTTCTTACCGACGACGAGGCTGTTCGGGCGCTGAATCGCGCCTGGCGCGGCAAGGACATGGCCACGAACGTTCTGTCCTTTCCGGCAAATCCGCCCCCCGGAACGCCGGGACGCCAGCCGCTCGGCGACGTCGCGCTCGCCTTCGGAACGGTGGCGCGCGAGGCGGAAAGCGAGAGCAAGACCTTGGCGGACCACGCGACGCACCTTATTGTCCACGGCGTCCTGCACCTTCTCGGCTACGATCACGAGACCGAAGCCGAGGCGGAGATCATGGAGGCGCTCGAGGTCGAAGCCCTGGCGCGGCTTGGGATCGCGGACCCCTATCGCGAGATGGCGGCCTGACCGGCGCAAATTTTTCAGCCATGAACGATGATCGAAGTTCCATCGCCCGCGTCGGAGAGATGTCCGACAGCGAAGGCGCGCGGGCGCGCTGGTACGACCGCCTGCTGACGCGCGTCGGCCTGAAGTCCCGCGATTCGATCCGCGACGACCTGGAGGAAGCGCTCGCCGAGATCGGCGAGGAGAACTTCTCGCCGCAAGAGCGGGCGATGCTGAAGAACGTGCTCGGCTTCCACCGCATCCGGGTCGACGACGTGATGGTGCCGCGGGTCGATATCGTGTCGGTGCCGTTCGAGGCGACGCTCGGCGAATTGCTCGAGCTTTTCCGCACCGCCGGACACTCGCGCCTGCCGGTGTTCGGCGAGACCCTCGACGACCCGAAGGGCATGGTGCACATCCGCGACTTCCTCGACTACATCGCGGCGCGAGCCGAGGCCGGCCGGCCGAGCAGCCCGGAGAGACCCGGCGAGAAGCCGCCGAGCCTCGGCGAGGTCGACCTCTCGGTCACGCTCTCGACCGCCCGGATCCTCCGCCCCGTGCTCTTCGCCCCACCCTCGATGCCGGCGGTCGATCTCCTCGTCCGGATGCAGGCGACACGCACCCACATGGCCCTGGTGATCGACGAATACGGCGGCACGGACGGCCTCGTCTCGATCGAGGACCTCGTCGAGATGGTGGTCGGCGACATCGAGGACGAGCACGACGTCGCCTCGGGGCGCATGATCCTGCGCGAGGGCGACACCTTCGTCGCCGACGCGCGCGCCAGCCTCGAGGAGGTCTCCGAGGCGCTTGGCGTCGACCTCGCGATCGGCGAATTCGCCGAGGAGGTCGATACCGTCGGCGGGCTCATCGTGACGCTCGCCGGCCGCGTGCCGTCGCGAAGCGAGCTCATCGCCGGTCCGAACCAGCTCGAGTTCGAGGTGCTGGACGCCGACCCGCGCCGGGTGAAGCGGCTGCGCATCCATCGCCGCCCCGGCGGCGCTGCGCCGCCACGGGCGGTGCCGAGACCCGAGGCGAAGGCGCTGGCGCCCGCACTCGCGTCGACGCCCGCGCCGCCCGAGACGAGGGCGCAAGACGTGCCGCCTCTCGTCACGACGACGGAGGCGCCGCCGGCACGCACGGACGCGAGCGCCCGCCAGGCATGAAGGCCCTCGCCTCTCGCGTCATTCTCGCTTCGGGATGGCAACGCGCGCTGATCGGTTTTGCGGCCGGCGCCGCCGGTGCGCTCGCGATGCCGCCCTTCGGCATCCTGCCGGCGCTTGCGGTATCGCTCACGGTCGCGGTCTGGCTCGTCGACGGTGCGGCGGCGGGCGGGCGCTTCGGCGCCGCCTCGACGCTCATCTCGGCCGGCGTCGCCGGCTGGTGGTGGGGCTTCGGCTATTTCGTCGCCGGACTGTGGTGGCTCGGCGCGGCGTTCCTCGTCGAAGCCGATCAGTTCGCCTGGGCCCTGCCGTTCGGCGTGCTCGGGCTGCCGGCGCTGCTCGCGGTCTTTTCCGCCCTGGGTTTTGCGCTTTCGCGAGCCTTATGGTCCCCCGGCGCAGGGCGGCTCTTCGCTTTCGCCTTCGGCCTGACGGTCGCGGAATGGCTGCGCGGCACAGCCTTCACCGGCTTCCCGTGGAACACGATCGGCATGGCGTTCGGCCAGAACCTCTGGCTAATGCAGGCGGCCTCGGCGGTCGGGCTCTACGGCCTGACGATCCTCGCCATCCTGATCTGCGCGGCACCGGCGACGCTCGGGACCGGCGACGCCGGATCGCGCCGCTGGGCGGCGCCTGGTCTCGCCGTTTCGGCGCTTGCGCTCCTCGCCGCGTTCGGAGCCTGGCGCGTGCCGCGCGCCGCGACGCCGACGGTCGCCGGGGTGAAGCTGCGGATCATGCAGCCGAACCTGCCGCAGGACGCCAAGTTCAGCCTGGCGAACCGCGACGCCGTGATGCGCCGTTATCTGTCGATCAGCGACCGCGCCACCTCGCCGACGTCGAACGGGGTCGCCGACGCGACGCATCTGATCTGGCCCGAATCGGCCTTCCCTTTCCTGCTTCATCGCGACGCAAAGGCGCTGGCGCAGATCGCGGCCTTGCTGCCGCCTGGAGCGACGCTGATCACCGGCGCCGCGCGTGCCGACGACCCCCCGGTGGGCGAGGAGCCCTCACGCTATTTCAACGCCATCCAGGTCGTCTCGCACGAGGGTGCGATCATCGCCACCTACGACAAGGCCCACCTCGTGCCTTTCGGCGAGTACTTCCCGCATTTCCTCGACGCGGCGCTGCGGAGCTTTGGCCTGCGCCAGTTCGTCCATGTGCCGGGCGGCTTCGACGCCGGCGAGAGCCGCAGGCCTCTCGCCGTGCCGGGCCTGCCGCCGGTCGCGCCGACGATCTGCTATGAGGCGATCTTCCCCGGCGCCGTCGTGCTGGAGGGAACCCGGCCGGGTCTTATTCTTAACGTTACCAACGATGCCTGGTTCGGCATCACGCCCGGTCCCCATCAGCATTACGCGCAAGCGCGCCTGCGGGCCGTCGAAGAGGGGCTTCCGCTCGTCCGCGCCGCCAACAACGGCATATCGGCGGTGATCGACCCGTACGGCCGCGCGTCCGGGCTGATCCCGCTCGGGGTCGAGGGTGTGCTCGATGCCGGCTTGCCGACCGCAATCTGGCCCACATCTTTTAGCAATCTTGGCCGTATTTTTTTTACGACCCTCCTCCTATCGTGCGGTGCTTCGGCTCTAGTCGCGCGCAGAAAGCCGCGGCCGTCCCAGAAAAGAAGGTTTGGCCAGTGAAGCGACCTGCGGATCGAGCCCGAACGGGTTCGAGTGCGATTACGAAGGCGCCCAATCCGGTCGACCGGCATGTGGGAAGCCGGGTGCGCATGCGGCGCATGCTTGTCGGGATGAGCCAGGAGAAGCTCGGCGATTCGCTCGGCATCACCTTCCAGCAGATTCAGAAATACGAGAAGGGCACGAACCGGATCGGCGCCAGCCGGCTGCATCAGATCGCGCGCGTGCTCGGCGTTCCGATCGAGTTCTTCTACGACGGCGCGCCGCAGATCGGGACGGTGGCGGGCTTTGCCGAGTCGCCGTCCTCGGGCTACGTCGCCGATTTCCTCACCACGTCCGAAGGGCTCGAGCTGATCAAGGCCTTCATCGGCATCAAGGACTCCAAGGTCCGCCGTCGCATCGTCGATCTCGCAAAAGCGCTCGCGAACGCCGAATAGCGCCGGCCCCCCTTGAGCGGCACCGGCGAGAGCTGCCGCCGTTTGACCTGACCCGTTTTCACTTGACCCGTTGCGCCGGCCGGGGCAAAAGCCCGCGTCCGGCGGCGAACGCGCGGGCTTTTTGGCGGAGCGTGGCCGGCGAACGAGAGCTGCCCGCCGCCGTTTTCTGACGCGAAAGCAGGGGGCCCCCGCCGTGACCCGAGCGAACTATTTCTTCACCAGCGAGTCCGTGTCCGAAGGTCATCCGGACAAGGTCTGCGACCGCATCTCCGACGAGGTCGTCGACCTCTTCTTCCGCGAGGCCGAGACGCAGGGCTTCGATCCGTGGCGGGTGCGGGTGGCTTGCGAGACGCTCGCGACGACAAATCGCATCGTCATCGCCGGCGAGTACCGCGGCCCCGGCACCGTGACCCGCGACCTCATCGCGCATCACGCCCGCATGGCGGTGAAGGACATCGGCTACGAGCAGGCCGGCTTCCACTGGAACGAGGCCGCCGTCGAGGTGCTGCTGCACGCCCAGTCGGCCGACATCGCGCAAGGGGTCGACGCCGCCGCCGCGAAGGACGAGGGCGCCGGCGACCAGGGCATCATGTTCGGGCACGCTTGCGACGAAACCCCCGAGCTGATGCCGGCGCCGATCCTCTATGCCCATAAGATCCTGGAGACGCTGGCGAAAGCGCGGAAATCCAAGGCCAATGGCGGCGCCAAGCTCGGCCCGGATGCGAAGAGCCAGGTCACGGTGCGTTACGACAACGGCAAGCCGGTCGCCGTCACGCAGATCGTGCTCTCGACGCAACACCTCGACGAGTCGCTCGACTCCGCCGGCGTGCGGGCGATCGTCGAGCCCTATATCCGCCAGTCCCTGCCCGGCGGTTGGATCTCCAAGGACACCGTCTGGCACGTCAATCCGACCGGCAAGTTCGTCATCGGCGGCCCGGACGGGGATTGCGGGCTCACCGGCCGCAAGATCATCGTCGACACCTATGGCGGCGCCGCCCCGCATGGCGGCGGCGCGTTCTCGGGCAAGGACCCGACCAAGGTCGACCGCTCGGCCGCCTACGCGGCCCGCTACCTCGCCAAGAACGTCGTCGCGGCGGGCTTGGCGGCGCGCTGCACGATCCAGCTCTCCTATGCGATCGGGGTCGCAAAGCCGCTCTCGATCTACGCCAACACCTACGGCACCGGCCAGGTCGACGAGGGCAAGCTCGAGTCGACGCTGATGGATTTGATGGATTTGTCGCCGCGCGGCATCCGCACCCATCTCAACCTCAACCGGCCGATCTACGCCCGCACCGCCTCCTACGGCCATTTCGGGCGCGCCCCGCAGAACGACGGCGGCTTCTCCTGGGAGCGCACCGACCTCGTGCCGCAGCTCAAATCGGCGCTGGCGTAGCGCCTCACCCGTTGCCGGGGAGGCCGACGGGGGAAAGCCGAGCCGGTGAGGCGCCGCACGGCGCTTTCTACGGCCGGCGCAAGGGGAAAGCCCTCCGCAAGGGCCAGCAAGACCTAATCGCGACGCTCCTGCCGCGCCTGCGCCTGCCCGAAGCCGGGCCGGTCGAGCCGGAGAGGCTGTTCGGTCCGCTTCCCGACCGGGCGCCCGTCATCCTCGAGATCGGCTTCGGCGGCGGCGAGCATCTCGCCGCCGAGGCGCGCGCCCGGCCGGAGGCGCGGCTCATCGGCTGCGAGCCCTTCGTCAACGGCATGGCGAAGCTCCTCGCGACGATCGACCGCGAGGGCCTGTCGAACATCCGCCTCTGGGACGGCGACGCGCTCGCGCTCCTGCCGCGCCTCGCCGAGGCGTCGCTCGATGTCGTCTACCTGCTCTACCCCGATCCCTGGCCGAAGCGGCGGCAGCGCAAGCGCCGCTTCCTCTCCGACGACACGCTCGCCGCCTTCGCCCGCGTCCTGCGGCCCGGCGGCGAGCTGCGGTTTGCGACCGACATCGACGATTATGCCGGCTGGGCCCTGGCCCGGGCGCTGCGCTCGCCCGCTCTCGCCTGGACCGCCGAGCGGCCCGACGACTGGCGCCGCCCCTGGCCCGGCTGGCCCGGCACGCGGTACGAGGCCAAGGCCGAGGCCGAAGGGCGGCGCCCGAGCTACCTGACGTTTCGGCGGACGTGACTCCGACGTTCCGGAGGAACCCCGCTCGCCTGGCGCCGGTTCATTAGCCGGCAGCGGCGTCGGCCGTGCGCCGTCTTTGGAGGAGCGATCGATGGTTAGCGCGCGCACGGCTGGGGCGATCGGGACGAGGGACGGCGCTCGCGGCCTCGAGCGCGGCGTTGCCGGTGGCGCCCGTCGGCGCCCCGACGCGAGCCCGACCTACCCGCCGCCGCCAGCCGGGCTCAGCACCGTCTTGGCGCGCAACATCCATTCGCTTCAGGAGCGGCGGCAGCGGGAGGAGGCGCAGGCGTCGGCGCAGGAGAAGATCGCCGACGCGATCACCCGCTTCACCGGCAGCATGCCGTTCGTCTACATCCATCTCGCCGCCTTCGGCTTCTGGATCGTCGCCAACCTCGGCTGGGTGCCCGGCGTGCCGCGCTGGGACGAATCCTTCGTGGTGCTCGCCATGATCGCCTCGGTCGAGGCGATCTTCCTGTCGACCTTCGTGCTCATCAGCCAGAACCGCATGCAGGCCGCGGCCGACAAGCGCGCCGACCTCGACCTGCAGATCAGCCTCCTGGCCGAGCACGAGGTGACGAAGCTCGCGGCGCTCGTCTCCGAGATTGCCGCGCGCCTCGGCGTCGAGACCGAGGTCGACGACGAGCTCCGGGAGATCAAGCGCGACGTCGCCCCGGAGGCCGTGCTCGACGAGATCGATGCGGCGAAGCCCTGACCGAGGCGCTGCCGACTACAGGCATTCGGCGTTTCATGTAAGACTCGAAAAATCCGAGTATTCGGCAGACAACGGGAAGATTTAACGATCCGGCCGCGTCAATTCTTAAGCTTCGCTTTAGACCTGCGGCCGCAGTCCACAGCTTAGTTCCCTGAAATCGCCATGATCCGGAGTCGTTTATTGCCTGGGGATGGTCTTCGCAGGGGCAGGCGTGTTGCGCGCCGGCGTGTCGCGGCCACCGGGGGATTGCCGTTCTGCGTCGCTCGTTTTTTCTCGCCCTGACATTGATCGCTGCATTGCTGGGCGCAGCCTCCGAGGCGCCGGCCCAGAACGCCGCCGGAGTGAAAGCCCGCGGGTCGTCCCGCGCCCCGGCGCCGGCCTCGCCGGCCACGCCGATGAGCGAGGCGGCGCTCGGCGAGCGCATGAACGCCAACACGGTCGCGGTCGTCTCGGGCACGCCGGGCGGCACCTATTTCCGCATGGCGAGCGACATGGCCTTCGTCCTCGACGACGGCGACGACCTGCGCATCCTGCCGATCCTCGGCAAGGGCGCCGGCCAGAACGCCTACGATATCCGGTTCCTGAAAGGGGTCGACCTCGGCTTCGTGCGCACCGACACCCTCGACCAGCTGCGCGAGGACAAGCGCCTGACCAACGTCGACCGCCACATCACCTACATCGCGCGCCTGTTCAACGACGAGCTCCACGTCATCGCGCCGCGCGAGGTCACCGACATCCGGCAGCTCGCCGGCAAGAAAGTCAGCTTCGACGTCAAGGGCAGCGGCACCGACTATACCGGGCGCTCGATGTTCAAGGGCCTCGGTCTCGATATCGAGGCGGTGAACATCGACCAGTCGGCGGCCTTCGACCTCCTGAAACGCGGCGAGCTCGCCGCCGTCGTGTCGGTGGCGGCAAAGCCGGTCGCGGTCGTCGCCGGCTTCGACCCCGGCGAGCGCTTCCACGTCTTGCCGGTGCCTTTCGTCGACGCGCTTGCCGACAAGTATTTTCCGGCGACGCTGACGGCCAAGGACTACCCGAAGCTCGTCCCGGAGGGGGCGACCGTGAATACGCTTGCGGTCGGGACCGTGCTCGGCGCCTATAACTGGCCGGCGAAGTCCGAGCGCTACAAGCGCATCGCGCGCTTCATCGACGTCTTCTTCTCGAAGTTCGGCGAGTTCCAGAAGCCGCCGCGACATCCCAAATGGCAGGAGGTCAACCTCGTCGCCGAGCTCCCGAATTGG
>JAJKJG010000353.1 GCA_021154065.1 Methylobacterium sp. | reverse complement strand
TACCGGCTGTCCTGGCGGCTGGCGCTGAAAGCGAACGCGCTATACCGCGACGGCTCGAAGCTGTCGCAGCCGCTGAACAGCGCCCTCATCGCCGACGAGGCGGAGGACGCGGACGAGGCCGTGGAAGCCTTTTCGGCCCAGCCCGCCGTCGCCAAGATCGCGCAGGTCGCGGAAACGGTGGTCGAAAAGATCATCGAGCGCGTGGTCGCCACCCGCGAGCGCGAAAAAATGCCGGACCGGCGCAAGGGCTACACCCAGAAGGCGGTCGTCGGCGGCCACAAGGTGTACCTGCGCACCGGCGAATACGACGACGGGCGCCTCGGCGAAATCTTCATCGACATGCACAAGGAGGGCGCGGCCTTCCGGGCGATGATGAACAACTTCGCCATCGCGATCTCGCTCGGCCTGCAATACGGCGTGCCGCTGGAGGAATACGTGGAGGCCTTCACCTTCACGCGCTTCGAGCCGGCGGGCTTCGTGTCCGGCAACGACGCCATCAAGAACGCCACCTCGATCCTCGACTACATCTTTCGCGAGCTGGCGATTTCTTACCTCGGCCGCACCGACCTCGCCCACGTGGACCCGTCGGAGATCGGCCACGACGTGCTCGGGAAAGGCGAGGACCAGTCGAAGGCGCCCGAAAAACTCACGGACGCCGCTCCCGCCGCACGCGTGGTCTCGAAGGGCCTCGTGCGCGGCAACCAGGACCGGCTCATGCTGATCTCCGGCGGCGCAAGCTCTCCCTCCCCGCACGGGAGGGCCGGGGTGGGGGGGACGACCCACGGCGCGACGGCGCTGAAAGGCGATCCTGAGATGGGCGACGCGGAGATGAGCCGCCTCGGCTTCCTCGCCCCCTCCCCGACCGCCGCCTCCGAAGCCAGCAAAGCCGGGGCCGCCAAGCCCGACCGGCGCGCGGAAGCCCTGATGAAGGGCTATCAGGGCGACGCCTGCGGCGAATGCGGCAACTTCACGCTTGTGCGGAATGGGACGTGCCTGAAGTGCGATACGTGCGGGGCGACGACGGGGTGTAGCTAAGGTATGGTTGTGCTACGCCCGTGCGCCGATGCGCCCGGGCCAAGCCGAACGTCGCGGTCACGGATTACATCCGCCCCGGTGCGATTGGCTTGTTCGCCACGCTGGACGTGAAGACCGGGACCGTGATCGGCGCCCGCAAGGGCCGTCGCGCCCTCACGTTCCGCGCGTTAAACGCTTCCGTCAGCAACCGGCCAACTCAGCCCGCAAGGAGCATTTTCCCTTTACGTGGAATCGGCTCTCAGCTTGCGTGCGTCGCATGTTCGACGGCGGACCGGGTCCGCCCCGGATCGCGTCCGGGGCAGGCGTTCGCCGGAACACTGAGGCCAAATGGCCGGAACGACAATCGTCGGAGCGAGTTCATTTAGCAACGCCAAGCGCAACCGCGCAGACGAGCATCGAGCCGGTGAGAAACGCTCCCATGAAGGACAAGCCCTATTACCGCATCGGCCAGATCGTTCCGAGCTCAAACACCACGATGGAGACGGAAATCCCGGCCATGTTCCGCGCACGCGAAACGGTCGAACCTGAGCGCTTCGCCTTCCACTCAAGCCGCATGCGGATGAAGAAGGTCACGAAGGAGGAGTTGGCCGCGATGGACCGCGACTCCGACCGCTGCGCGCTCGAACTGTCGGACGCGCGCGTCGACGTCCTCGGCTACGCTTGCCTCGTCGCCATCATGAGCATGGGGAAGGGATATCATCGCGAATCGCAGGCTCGGCTGCATCAGGTCACGGTCGACAACGGCGCCCCGGCTCCGGTCGTGTCGAGCGCCGGAGCTCTGATCGAGGGCTTGAAGGTGCTGGGCGCCAAAAGGATTTCGGTGATCGCGCCCTATATGAAGCCGCTGACCCAACTCGTCTGCGACTACATCGAGGCGGAAGGCTTCACCGTCCACGACCGCATCGCGCTCGAAATCGAGGACAACTGCGAAGTCGGCGCCCGCGATCCGCTGGCGCTGGTGGACATCTTCCCGCGCGTCGACATTCGGGGCGTTGATGCGCTTGTGCTGTCGGCCTGCGTACAGATGCCTTCCCTGGAAGCCGTGCCGGTCGTTGAAAGCAGGGTCGGCATCCCGGTCATCTCGGCGGCCGTCTGCACGACGTTCCGCATGCTGCAGCAGATGGGCCTCAAGCCCTTGGCGCCAAACGCCGGAGCCCTTTTGTCGGGACGGTATGCGCAACCGGAGTTGCGGGACGCGGCGGCCTGAACCGTTTCAAGGGCATCGCCTCTGGAGCGAGCCTCTCACCGGATGGGGAAACCCAAAAAGGCGTGTCAACCGGGTCAGGAGCGCGGAAGCGGACCGGATCAGCGAGGGGTTCGCGTCAGGGCTTTGCTTCGGCCCCGCGATGAGATTGAATGGGTGGAATAAAAAAAACCGGAGGAAGCGCCATGATTGCACGTCGGACCTTGCTCACTGGAGCGGCGGCCGGAGCCGGGCTGTTGGCCTGCCCCGCCATTCTCAAGGCTCAGACGCCAAAGACCCTCAAGCTGTCGCACCAATTTCCGGGCGGAACCCTCGAGGAGGGCGACGCGCGCGACCGGATCTGCCGCAAGTTCGCCGCCGAAGTCGAGAAGCGCACCAATGGCTCCGTCAAGGTAGACGTCTACCCGAACTCCTCGTTGATGAAGACGCTCGCTCAGTTCAGCTCTCTGCGCAAAGGTGCGCTCGACTTCACCCTGTACCCGCTGTCCTATGCGGGGGGCGAGGTTCAGGAGACCAACCTCGGTCTCATGCCGGCTCTGGTGACGAACTACGACCAGGCCCGGAAATGGAGAACGGCGCCGATCGGCCAGGAACTCGCCAAGTCGCTGGACGAGAAGGGCATCATGTTCGTGACGTGGATCTGGCAGTCGGGCTCCGTCGCGTCGCGCGGCAATCCGATCCTCGTTCCCGAGGACGTGAAGGGGATAAAAATCCGCGGCGGCGGCCGCGAGATGGACATGGTGTTCCAGGCCGCCGGGGCGCAGGTGTCCAGCATGCCGTCGAACGAGATGTACATCGGCATGCAGACCGGCGCGCTCGACGCCGCCGTAAGCGCCTCGACCAGCCTGATTTCCTTCCGCCTCGACGAGTTGACCAAGAACCTGACCTCGGGCCGCGGCCAGTCGTTCTGGTTCATCCTCGAACCGCTGCTGATGGCGAAATCGACCTTCCAGGCGCTGACGCCGGAGCAGCAGAAGGCCGTGACCGAGGTCGGCCTGGAGCTTGAGGACTTCGCTTTCCAGGCCGCGAAGAACGACGACCAGGAGCTTGTGAAGACCTACGCGGCCAAGGGCGCGAAGATCAACGACCTGACGCCCGAGCACATCGAGAAATGGAAGGCGCTCGCGCGCGACACCGCCTGGAAGGATTTTGCAGGCAAGTCCAAGAAGAACGCGGATCTTCTGAAACTCGCCGAAGCGGTTTCCTGACATGGCCGGGCATGTGACCTTCCACGAGGAGGTCGCCCCTCCTCAAGCCGCAACCCATTCCGGCTTCCAGCGCGCGCTCCACCACGGACGGCAGGTCATCTACACGCTGTCCACGATCGCGCTCCTGTTGGCGAGCGCGATCATGACCTACGGGGTCATCGTGCGCCATGTGGCCGGGATCGCGCTCATCTGGCAGGACGAGGTGTGCGTCTTCCTCCTTGTCGGAGCGACGTTCCTGTCGGCGGCGTCCGTTCAGGCCCATCGCGGGCACGTCGGCATCGAAGCGGTCGCTTCGCTCCTGTCCCCCGGCATGAACCGGGCGCGTCTGCTCGTCTCCGATCTGCTGTCGTTCCTGTTCTGCGCCTTCTTCACGTGGAAGGCCGCAGAACTGCTGCATGAATCCTGGGCGGAGGGGCAAACGTCCGCCTCGCCGTGGGGGCCGCCGCTCTGGATCCCCTACCTGCTCATGTCGCTCGGCATGTTCTTCCTGTCCTGCCAATTGCTTCTGCAGTTCGTCAACGGCTTGACGCGTCTCAAAGGAGGCCGGTCATGAGCCCGCTCGCGATCGGCGCCCTCTACGGCGTATCGACCCTGGTCGTGATGTTCTCCGGCATTCCGATCGCGTTCGCGCTCGGGATCGTCGCCGTCGTTTTCATGTATTTCTTCATGCCGGGGTCGGCGCTCGATACCGTCGCGCAGAACGTCTATGAGGAGATGGGCAACATCGTCATCCTTTCGATTCCGCTCTTCATCCTGAAAGGGGCGGCGATTGGACGGACGGATGCGGGCCGGGATCTTTATCTGGCCCTGCATGCCTGGTTTCAGCGGGTCCCGGGCGGACTTGGGGTGGCGAACACGGTTGCGTGCGGGCTGTTCGCCGCCATGTCGGGCTCTTCACCGGCGACGTGCTCGGCAATCGGCTCAGCCGGCATCCCGGAGATGCGCAAGCGCGGTTACCCCGGCGGCTTCGCGGCCGGCATCATTGCGGCGGGCGGCACGCTCGGCATCCTGCTGCCGCCCTCGATCACCATGATTCTCTATGCGGTCGCCGCGGAGGTCTCGCTCGGCAAGCTGTTTCTGGCCGGCATCGGGCCGGGCCTCTTGCTGATCACGCTGTTTGCAGCCTACTCGGTGTGGCGCTACCGCCAGGAACACCAGGCGGCGACCATCGCGGCTGAGCGGACCGGAGCGCACTCGGCTATCCTCGTCAAGGAGAGCTATACGCAGGCGGAGAAAATCAAGCTGCTCCTCAGGGTGCTGCCCTTCGTGACGCTGCTGACCGGCGTCATGGTCGCGCTCTATGGCGGATACGCGACGCCTTCGGAGACGGCCGGGCTCGGGGCCATTCTGGCGCTCGTCATCATCGCAGCCATGTACCGCGTCTACACCTGGAGCCGGGTGTACCCGATCCTCGCGGTCACGCTGCAGGAATCGACCATGCTGATGTTCATCATCGGCATGTCGCTCCTCTACTCCTACGTGATGAGCTACCTGCACATCAGCCAGTCGGCGGCGGCGTGGGTCATCGGCATGCAACTCTCGAAGTGGGTGCTGCTCGCGACCATCCTGGTCTTCGTGATCGTGCTCGGCTTTTTCCTGCCCCCGGTCTCGATTATTCTGATGACGGCGCCCATCATCCTGCCGCCGTTGAAGGCCGCTGGGTTCGACTTGATCTGGTTCGGTGTTGTGATGACGATCGTCATGGAGACGGGCCTGATCCATCCCCCTGTGGGCCTCAACATCTTCGTCATCAAGAACATCGCGCCCGACATCCCGCTCAGCGACATTATCTGGGGTGTCATGCCCTTCGTGGCGATCATGATCGCCACGGTGATCCTGCTGTGCTTCGTGCCAGGCATCGCGATGTTGCTGCCGGCGATCCTCTCATCCTGATGGGATTCTGCGCCACGGTCGAAAGCGCGGCGCACCGGAGCGGTTGACGAACGGCAAGCTTAAGGCGAACCGATGTCCCTCAATGTCGCGCAGAAGTTGATCCAGTCCCACCTTCTCG
>JAJKJG010000352.1 GCA_021154065.1 Methylobacterium sp. | reverse complement strand
TCGCCCCGGACGAGCTCGTCGCGAAGGCGCTCGAGATGCAGGAGACGGGCAAGATCACCTCGCTCGTCGTCGTCGAGGAGGCGCGGCCGGTCGGGCTGGTGCATTTCCTCGACCTGCTGCGCGCCGGCGCGGCCTGAGCCGAGTGGGGCAGATCGCAGAGTTCGCGATAATCATGCCCGTTCCGGCGCTTCGCGCTTTGACTCTTGGCGCAGCCTTGGCGCTTTGCGCTGGTCCGGTTACGACGGCCGCCGTTTCCGCCGAGCAGCTTCCGTTCAGAGGAGCGTTCGGAGCGGTCACTGAGAACGGCTGCAAGAGCTACAGGGAACAGGCCGAGGGGCACTATATCGAGACCTACGGCAACGGCCGGGGCTATAGCGCCACCGGCGAATGCGGTTGCGACCTCACCCGCGTCCGGAAGACCGGCCCGTCCGCCTACCGCCTGAGCACGATCTGCCGGTGCAACGACGCGCCGACGCCGCAGCCCGAAGAGGCCACTATCGTCGTGACGAGCCCGCGCGAGATCAAGATCGACGGCCGGCGTTACCTGCGCTGCAAATAGCGGCCGTCGGATGCGCAGCCGCGGGCCGGTGGCCCGACAACGGCGTTACGCCTGCTCCACCACCAGCGTGGCGCCGTCCGCCCGCACGACACGGACCTGCGCGCCGGCCGGCGCGCTCGGGCCGGTGACGCGCCAGGACGAGTCGTCGACGCGGATGCGGCCGCTGCCCTCGACGATCGGCGTCTCCAAGGTGAAGACGCGTCCGACGAGGGCATGGCCGCGACGGTTGAGGGCGGATGGACCCGCATCCTCCTCTTCCGGATGGCGCGTCACCATCCGGCCGAGCAGCACGGACGCCACCGAAAGGATCGCAAAGCAGATCGCCGCCGCCTGCCAGCTGAGATCGAAGGCCCAGTCGAGCACGCCCGTCGCGACCGCCGCGAGCCCCAGCCAGAGCAGGAAGACGCCGGGCGCGAGGAGCTCGAGTCCCATCAGCGCGAGGCCGAGGACGATCCAGGACCAGGGTCCGAGGCTGGAGAAGAAGGCGGCGACCATCGCGGCCGCCTCAGGCCTTGGTCGCCGGCGGCAGGCTGCGGCTCTGCCGCGGCAGCCCGCCCGCGCCGGCCTCGCCGAACACCGCGCGGGTCATCTCGGCGATGCCGCCCAGCGTGCCGGCGAGGCCGCCGAGCTCGGTCGGGACGATAAGCACCTTCTGGTTCGGGGCGGTGGCGAGCGCCCGGATGGCATCGATATATTTCTCGGCGACGAGGAAATTCGCCGCCGCAAGATCGCCGCGGGCGATCGCCTCGCTCACCATCGCGGTCGCCTTGGCTTCGGCCTCGGCGAGGCGCTCGCGGGCTTCGGCGTCGCGGAACGCCGCTTCCTTGCGGCCCTCGGCCGAGAGGATTTGCGACTGCTTGTCGCCCTCGGCCTTGAGGATCGCGGCCTGGCGCAGGCCCTCGGCCTCGAGCACGGCGGCGCGCTTCTCGCGCTCGGCCTTCATCTGGCGCGCCATCGAGCCGGCGAGGTCGGCCGGCGGCAGGATGTCCTTGATCTCGATGCGCGTGACCTTGACGCCCCAGGGCGAGGCGGCGGCGTCCATGACGCGCAACAGGCGGTCGTTGATCTCGTCGCGATGCGAGAGCAGCTGGTCGAGGTCCATCGAGCCGACGACGGTGCGGATATTGGTCATCGTTAGCATCAGGAGCGCCTGCTCGAGGTTCGACACCTCGTAGGAGGCGCGCGGCGGATCGAGCACCTGGTGGAAGGCGACCGCATCGATCGTCACGCCGGCATTGTCCTTCGTGAACGCTTCCTGGCTCGGGACGTCGAGCACCTGCTCCATCACGTTCACCTTGTGCCCGATGCGCTCCATGTAGGGGATGATCAGCCCGAGCCCGGCCCCGAGCGTGCGCGAGTAGCGCCCGAAGCGCTCGACCGTGTAGGCGTAGCCTTGCGGCACGATGCGCACGCCGAGCGCGATCGTGACGACGACCAGGATGACGAACGCGACGACGAAGACGTCGAAGCCGAGCGTGATTGGCATGGCGGGCCCCTCTCGCGCCGCTCTTCCGGCGGCGATGCCGGGGTTATAGCAAGACCGAGACTTAAATTGTGCCGCGGACCTCTTCTCGCGGTGGAGAACTCAGATCCAGCCCCCGAGCTCGCGCTCGACGATGTGCCGGATGACGCGCATGCCCTCCTCGCGGTCGTTGAGGCAGGGCAGATAGGCGAAGCGCTCGCCGCCGTTCGCCTCGAAATAGTGCCGGTTCTCGCCGTCGAGCTCCTCCAGCGTCTCGAGGCAATCGGCCGAGAAGCCCGGCGCCACGATGGCGAGGCGCTTGACGCCGCTCCGGGCGAGCGCCGTCACGCTCTCGTCGGTGTAGGGGCGCAGCCACTCCTCGTTGCCGAAGCGCGACTGGAAGCCGAGGCGAAAGCGTTCCTCGGGCCAGCCGAAGGCCTCGCGCATCAGGCGCCAGGTCTTGACGCAGTGGCAATGGTAGGGGTCGCCCTTTAGCAGGTACGACTTCGGCACGCCGTGGAACGAGACGAGGATCACCTCGGGCTCGAAATCGAGACGGGCGAGGTCCCGCTTCATCGCCGATACGACCGCGTCGATGTAGACCGGATCGTCGTGATAGGGGGGCGAGACCCGGATCGCCGGCTGCCAGCGCATGTCCATCAGGGCCCGGAAGGCATGGTCGCAGGCCGTCGCCGAGGTCGCCGCCGAATATTGCGGATAGAGCGGCACGAGAAGGATGCGGTCGCAGCCGTCCTGGAGCAGCGCCTGGATGCGGCCGGCGACGGCGGGATTGCCGTAGCGCATCGCCCAGTCGACCACGACCCGATCGCCCGCGGAGCCGCTCAGATGCCGCGCGAGGCTCTCCGCCTGCGCCCTGGTGATCGTCTTCAGCGGCCCCTCGTCGCGTTCCTTGTTCCAGATCTTGGCATAGTCCTGCCCCTTCGGGCCGGGGCGCTTCGTCAGGATGATCAGGTTCAGCACCGGCCACCAGAGGAGGCGCGAGGTCTCGATCACCCGCCGGTCGGAGAGGAACTCCTTGAGGTAGCGGCGCATCGACCGATAGTCGGTCGCGTCCGGCGTACCGAGATTGAGGAGGAGCACGCCGACGCGGCCCGATCTCGCGGCCGGATGGTCGGCCGGGCGGGCGATCGCCGGCGCTGCGGGCGCGGACGGTCCGATGAGATGGTCCATTGGTGACGCGAGCCTTCCGCTTGGCGCCGGACGGCGCGCCTGAGCGGTTCTAATGAGCCGCCGCCGCCGCTTCAAACCGCGCGCCTGCGACATGTGGACGGGGGCCGCCGAGCGGCGGCGCCCTTGCTTGCGCCGGCTTGCCGCGCTCTATCTCGGCCGTCAGGAGAGTGCGCCATGTCGAACCCGTCTCGACGCCAGACGCTCGGCCTCGGATTTGGGGCCGGCCTGTCGGTCACCATGCTCGGCTCGTCCAGGGAGGCTGCCGCCGCGCCGGCTGCGCCGACCTTCACGCTGCTCCTCGTCAACGACATCTACAGGATGGGCGACGACAAGGGTCGCGGCGGCTTCGCCAAGCTTGCCGCCGTCGTCAAGGAGGAGCGCGCCCGAGGCGTGCCGATGCTGTTCTGCCACGCCGGCGACACCTTCTCGCCCTCGCTGATGTCGGGGTTCGACCAGGGCGCCCATATCGTCGAGCTGACGAACATGATCCGGCCCGACGTGTTCGTGCCCGGAAACCACGAGTTCGATTTCGGCACGGACGTCTATTTCAAGCACATGCGCGCCTCGCGCTTCCCCTACTTCGCCGCGAACATCCGCCAGGCCGACGGCACGCCGGTGCCGGGCATGAGAGACTCGGAGCTCTTCGATCTCGGACCCATCAAGATCGGGCTCGTCGGCATCGCGCTCGCCGCGACGCCAGGCATGTCCCAGAGCGGCGACCTGAAGTTCCTGCCGGAGCTCGAGACTTTGCGGACCGAGACGGAGGCGTTGCGGCGCCGGGGAGCCGACATCCTCGTCGCCGTGACCCACACCGACCGGGAGGGCGACTACGCGATCGTGCGATCCGGGCTCGTCGACGTGCTCCTGACCGGGCACGACCACGATCTCGCCATCGGCTACGACGGCCGCACCGTGATGGTCGAATCGAACGAGGAGGGCAATTTCGTCACCGCCATCGACTTCGCCGCGATCGTGACCGGCGAGGGCGCGTCGCGGAAGGTCGCCTGGTCGCCGGCATTCCGCGTCCACGATTCGATGACCGTCGATCCCGACCCGGAGGTGCTCGCCGTCGTGCAGCGCTACGAGAGCGCGCTCTCGAAAGAGCTCGAGGTCGAGATCGGCGCCACCGCGACGACGCTCGACAGCCGCTCGATGACGGTCGGCACGCAGGAGGCGGCGATCGGTAACCTGATTGCGGACGCCATCCGGGCGTCGACCGGGGCCGATGTCGCCATCACCAATGGCGGCGGCATCCGGGCCGGAAAGCAGTACCCGCCGGGCACGCGGCTCACCCGCCGCGACATCCTCTCGGAGATGCCGTTCGGCAATACGACGGTGTTGGTCGAGCTCGCCGGCGCCGACATGCGCGCGGCGCTGGAGAACGGTTTCTCGCAGCTGCCGAACCGGGCCGGACGCTTCCCGCAAGTCTCGGGTCTCAAGGTCGAGGTCGACCCCAAGCTCCCGGCCGGCGCCCGCGTGATCTCGATCGAGGTCGAGGGCAAACCGCTTGACCCGGCGGCCCGCTACAAGGTCGCCTCGAACAACTTCCTGCTTGCCGGCGGCGACAACTACACGGCGCTCGGACGCGGCCGGGTGCTGATCGGTCCGACCGACGGCAAGCTCCTGGCGAACGAGGTGATGGTTTTCGTGCGCCGCCTCGGCACCGTCGCGGCGCGGCCGGAGGGGCGGATCGTCCTGCGATGACCGGCCCGGTCGCGGCGGCGCTCGCGGCCTTCCGCGACGATCCCGCCGCGGCGGGCTGGCGCGCCCTGCCGTTCTTTGCCGACGGCGCGGCGGATGCGATCGCTCAGGGCCTCGACCGCCGCATCGCCGCAGGCGCCGAGGTGCTGCCGCCGGCGCCCGCGATCTTCTCCGCCCTGAGGCTGACGCCGCTCGAGACGGTCCGCGTGGTGATCCTCGGCCAGGACCCCTATCCGACGCCGGGCGACGCCCACGGCCTCGCCTTCTCCTACGTCGGCCGGCGCCGGCTGCCGGCCTCGCTCAAAACTATTCTCGCCGAGATGGCGGACGATCTCGGCTGCCCGGCGCCGACGAGCGGCGATCTCACCCATTGGGCGCGCCAGGGCGTGCTTCTCCTCAACACCGCGCTGACCGTCGAGGCGGGCGCCGCCGGGGCCCATCTGCGGCTCGGCTGGTCGGCTCTCGCCGATGAGGCCGTTGCGGCGTGCTCGGCGCAGCGGCCGGCGGTCGCCTTCCTGCTCTGGGGCGCGGCGGCCCGCAGGCGCGGGGTGCTGGTCGACCGCGACAAGCATCTGCTGCTTGAATGCGGGCATCCGTCGCCGCTCAATCGCCTCGCCGACTTTCGCGGCAGCCGGCCGTTTTCCCAGGTCAACGCCTGGCTGGCGAAGCAAGGCGAGGCGCCGATCGACTGGCGGCTTTAAGTTAGGGTCGGAGGCTTCCTTCGGACCCAGCCCGTCGCCTCATCATAGGCGTGGGCGAGCTGCAGCACCGCGAGCTCGCCGCGGTTCTGGCCGACGATCTGCATGCCCATCGGCAGGCCGTTGCCGCCGAAGCCGACCGGCACGCTGATCGCCGGGCAGCCGGACATCGTCGCCGGGATCACCACCTCCATCCAGCGGTGATAGGTGTCCATCCGGCGGCCGGCGATCTCGTTCGGCCAGTGGGTCGCAACGTCGAAAGGGAACACCTGCGCGGTCGGCAGGAGCCAATAGTCGTAGCGCTCGAACAGGCGCCTGACTGTTTGGTACCAGGCGCTGCGCACGCTCGAGGCCTTGGCGATGTCGTAGGCCGAGAGCTTCAGCCCCTCTTCGATCTCCCATTGCCCCTCGGGCTTCATCCTGGCGCGCTTCTCGGGATCGCGGAAGAACTCGAGGAGCGGCGCGCCGGTCTGCCAGTGGCGCAACGGCAGCCAGGCCTGCCAGATCCGCTCCGGATCGAAATCGGGCACCACCTCCTCGACGACGCAGCCCATGTCCTCGAAGACCTTCAGCGCGGAGCGGCAGAGATCGAGGATGCCGGGCTCCATCGGCAGATGGCCGCCAAGATCACCGAACCAGGCAAGCCGCAGCCCTTTCACATCCCGCTTCAGCGGCTCGGCGAACGCTGCCGGGTCCTCGTCGATCGAGAACGGCAGCCGGGCGTCGTAGCCCGCCATCACCGAGAGCAGACGGGCGAGGTCCGGGACGGTGCGCGCCATCGGCCCGGCCACCGAGAGCTGCGGCAGGAACACCTCCTCGGCGTTCGCCGGCACGCGCCCGTAGGTCGGCCGGAAGCCGAACAGGTTGTTGAACGCCGCCGGGTTGCGCAGCGAGCCGCCGTGGTCGCTGCCGTCGGCGACGGGCAGCATGCGGAGCGCGAGCGCGACGGCGGCGCCGCCGCTCGATCCGCCGGCGGTCTTCGCCTGGTCGTAGGCGTTGAGCGTCGAGCCGAACACCGGATTGTAGGTCTGCGATCCGAGCCCGAACTCGGGCGTATTGGTCTTGCCGATGATGATCGCGCCGGCGCGCCGCATGCGGGCGACGAAGATGCCGTCCTCGTTCGACACCTCGCCGAACAGCGGCGAGCCCTTGGTCAGCGGGAAGCCGGCGGCCGGGGCCAGGTCCTTGATGGCCTGCGGGAAGCCGTGCATCCAGCCGCGATGCTCGCCGCGCGCAAGCTCGTCGTCGCGCTCGCGCGCCTGCGCAAGCGAACGGCCGCGGTCCTGCAGCGAGACGATGGCGTTGACCGTCGGGTTCAGGCGCTCGATGCGGTCGAGGAAGGCGGTCATCACCTCGACGCAGGAGACCTTCCTAGCGCGGATCGCGTCCGCGAGCGCGCAGGCGTCCATGAGGGTGAGGTCGGTCGGGGTCCGGCTTGCGTCGTCCATCGTGGCTCACTCCGCGGTCCAGCCGCCGTCGATCATCAGCGCCGAGCCCGTCATCATGGCCGAGGCGTCGGAGGCGAGGAAGAGGATCGCGCCCATCAGATCCTCGACCTGGCCGAGCCGCCCGATCTTGATCTTCGCGACGACGGTCCGCATGAACGCCTCATCGGCGAGGAATGGCCGCGTCATCGGCGTCTCGATGAAGGTCGGGCAGATGGTGTTGACGCGGATGCGGTGCGGCCCGAGCTCGATCGCCATCGCCTTGGTGAAGCCTTCGACGGCGAATTTCGAGGCGTTGTAGACCGAGCGCCCGGCGGCGCCGACATGCCCCATCTGCGACGAGGTGTTGATGATCGAGCCGGGCTTCTGGGTCGACAGCAGCCGCCGCGCCACCGCCTGCGCGGCGAAAAATGCGGCGCGGACGTTCAGCCCCATGATGGTGTCGAAGTTCGCAACCGACACCTCGGCGAAGGGCTGCGGCCGGTTCATGCCGGCGTTGTTGAAGAACACGTCGTAGGGGTCGCCGTTCGCGACGAGCCGCGCGAAGCCGTCGAGATCGGTGACGTCGCAAGCCTGCGCATCCGCCGAGCCGCCGCCGGCGCGGATCGCCGCGGCGCCGGCCTCGACCTCCTCGGCGGAGCGCGCCACGAGCGTCACATGCGCCCCGGCGTCAGCGAGCGCCGCAGCTGCGGCAAGCCCGATGCCGCGCCCAGCCCCGGTCACGAGCGCACGCCGGCCGTCGAGGCGGAAAGAGGGGGTGGTGGGGAGGGTCATAAAGCACTCCGGTGACCCCCTCTCCCGTGCGTGAGGAGAGGGGCAGGGGTGAGCGAACGTCATCGAGGACGGAGCACGACGTCAAGGCGGCTCAGCAACTCTTCAAACCATAAACAAGCGATGCGGTGTCTCGGATCGCGCCTCCTGTGGCACCGCACGCTTCCCCTCCCCCCTTGTGGGGGAGGACCGACTCGGCCGAAGGCCGAGCGAGGAGGGGGCGCCGGGCATAGGGCTCTTCGTCGACGCTCGTCCGCCGCGCATCAGCCGCAGGGGCAAGGCCAAGGCGATCCGTCCGGCCCTCGCCCTGCGGCTGCACGGGTCGGGCTCTTCGTCGGCAACGCGCTCCATGCCCGGCGCCCCCCTCCGGCTCGGCCTTCGGCCGAGTCCGCCTCCCCCACAAGGGGGGAGGGGAGAGGGGTTACTCCGCCGCCGTCGCATAGGGGATGTTGCGGCCGCCGTACCTCCGCACGCGGATGTTCGCCTGCTCGGCGTGACCGGCGAAGCCCTCGAGCATGCACAGGCGCGAGCAGACCTCGCCGATGCGGGCCGACGCCTCGTCGGTGAGGACGCGCTGGTAGGTGACGGTCTTGAGGAACTTGCCGACCCACAGGCCGCCGGTGTAGCGCGCCGCCTTCTTGGTGGGCAGCGTGTGGTTCGTGCCGATGACCTTGTCGCCGAACGAGACGTTCGTCCGCGGCCCGAGGAACAGCGCGCCGTAGTTCGTCATGCGCGCGAGGAAGTAGTCCGGGTCGCGGGTCATGACCTGGACGTGCTCGGAGGCGATGCGGTCGGCCTCTGCCACCATCTCGTCCTCGGAGTCGCAGACGATGACCTCGCCGCAATCCTCCCAGGCTTTCCTGGCGATCTCGGCCGTCGGCAGGATCGCGAGCAGGCGCTCGACCTCGGCCATGGTGTCGCGGGCGAGCTTCTCGGAGGTGGTGAGTAGGATCGCCGGCGAGGTCGGGCCGTGCTCGGCCTGGCCGAGGAGGTCGGTGGCGCAGATCTCGCCGTCGACGGTCTCGTCGGCAATGACGAGGGTTTCGGTCGGGCCGGCGAAGAGGTCGATGCCGACGCGGCCGTAGAGCTGACGCTTCGCCTCGGCGACATAGGCATTGCCCGGCCCGACCAGCATGTCGACGCTCTCGATCGCGTCCGTGCCGAGCGCCATGGCGCCGACCGCCTGGACGCCGCCGAGGCAGTAGATCACGTCGGCGCCGGCGAGGTGTTGCGCGGCGACGATCGCCGGCGCCGGGCGGCCTTGATAAGGCGGCGCCGCGGTGACGATGCGCGGCACGCCCGCGACCTTCGCGGTGATGACCGACATGTGCGCCGAGGCCAAGAGCGGGTACTTGCCGCCCGGCACGTAGCAGCCGATGCTCTGGATCGGGATGTGCTTGTGGCCGAGCACGACGCCCGGCAGCGTCTCGACCTCGACATCCCGCATCGCGGCGCGCTGGTGCTCGGCGAAATTCCTGACCTGCGCCTGCGCGAACTTGATGTCCTCGATGGCGCGGGCCGAGAGCTCGGCGAGGCAGCCGCGGATCTCGGCGTCGGTGAGGCGGTAGTCGGCGCGGTCCCACTTGTCGAACCTGATCGACAGCTCGCGCACCGCCTTGTCGCCGCGGGCCTGGATGTCGACGAGCATCATCTCGACCGCGGCGCTGATCTTGGCGTCGTCCTCGGCGACTGCGCCCGCGTCGCGCCCGCGCTTGAGCCAGCGTGCCATTCGTCCTCCTCGCCGCCTCCTTTAACCCTCAGGAGGCCTCTGCGTCATGACAAGAGTGCCCGATCATCATAAGCGGCGGCCTTTGAAGTCGCACGCTTTTCCGGATCGGTCATGATGGCCGTGCTGCGCCTTCGAGAGAGGTCTCCCGAGGGCGTCAGAAGTTCACCCGGTCGCCGCCCTTGAGCTCGAGGATGTCCCGCGCCTCGTCGGACGAGGCGACGTCGAGGCCGAGCCCCTCGATGATCTGGCGCGCCTTCGTGACCTGCTGGGCGTTCGATTCGGCGAGCTTGCCGGCGCCGATCCAGAGCGAGTCCTCGAGGCCGACGCGGACGTTGCCGCCCATCGCGGCCGCCATCGCGGCGATCGGCAGCTGGTTGCGGCCGGCGCCGAGCACCGACCAATGGTACTCGTTCCCGAACAGCCGGTCGGCGGTGCGCTTCATATGGGCGACGTCCTCGGGGTGCGGGCCGATGCCGCCGAGGATGCCGAAGACGCTCTGCACGAAGAAGGGCGGCTTGATCACGCCGCGCTCGGCAAAATGCGCCAGCGTGTAGAGGTGGCCGATGTCGTAGCATTCGACCTCGAAGCGGGTGCCGTTCTCGGCGCAGGAGGTGAGGATGTGCTCGATGTCGGCGAAGGTGTTCTTGAAGATGCGGTCGCGCGAGCCCTCGAGGTAGGGCCGCTCCCAGGCGTGTTTGAACTCCTTGAAACGGGCAAGCATCGGGTAGAGCCCGAAATTCATCGAGCCCATGTTGAGCGAGGCGACCTCCGGCGCGAAATGATGCGCCGGCCTGAGGCGCTCCTCGATCGACATCGTCGGCGCGCCGCCCGTCGTGATGTTGATGATGCAGTTCGAGCGCTGCTTGATGACCCGCAAAAACGGCGCGAAGGCTTTCGGGTCCTGGTCGGGCAAGCCGTCGGAGGGGCGGCGGGCATGGAGGTGGACGACCGCCGCGCCGGCTTCCGCAGCGCCGATCGCCGCGTCGGCGATCTCCTCCGGCGTGATCGGCAGGTGCGGCGACATCGACGGCGTGTGGATCGCGCCCGTGACCGCGCAGGTGATGATGACTTTGCGGGGCTTCGCCATGGTTCTCGGGTCCCTCTCGCGTCTCAATTGCCGGGTTGCGCGCGCTTATGCGCCATGAGCGCCGTGAGGCGCTTGTCGCGCCAGGCGGTGCGGCGCGCAACCTCCTCTTTCGACGGCGACTTGCCCCAGGCCTTCATGACGCGCGCGAGGTTCGCCTCGTCCCACACGGCCGCTGCCGGCGGATCGCCGGTGGTGCGGCGGAAGAAGTCGCCGTAGCGGGCGCAGTAGTCGGGAATGCCGCCGGGCGCGTTGAGCTCGATCGTCTGGAACGGCCCCATGAAGGACCAGCGCAGCCCGAGCCCGTCCGAGAGCGTCTTGTCGAGATCCTGCGGCGAGACGACACCGTCGCCGACGAGCCGGAAGGCTTCCGCGAGCAGCGCCACCTGGAGCCGGTTGAGGACGAAGCCCTCGATCTCTCGGTTCACGGTGATCGGCGCCTGGTCGACGCTCTCGTAGATCCGTCGCGCCCGCGCGATCGCGTCCGGCGAGGTCCAGGGCGCCCCGCAGAGCTCGACGATGGGCACGAGATGCGGCGGGTTCACGGGATGAGCGACGAGGCAGCGCCCGCGGCCGGCGAGGTCCTCGGTGAATTTCGAGGCGACGATCGCCGAGGTCGAGGAGGCGAGGATCGCCTCGCGCGGCGCCGCGGCATCGAGCTCGGCGAAGATTCGGCGCTTGTCCTCGACCCGCTCGGGCCCGTTCTCCTGCACGAGGTCGACGCCCGCTACGGCGTCCGCCAGCGACGGCGCCACCGAGACCCGCGCCGCGGCGCCGGCCGGGTCGTCGACGATGCCGGCCGCGGCAAGCTCGTCGAGTCCCTCACGGATGAGACGCGGCGCGGCCTCGAGCGCCTCGGGACTCGGATCGGACAGGCGCACGTCCCAGCCGCCCCGGGCAAAGACGATGGCCCAGGAGCGGCCGATGAGGCCGGAGCCTACGATGGCGGCGGTCGGCATGATCTCGTCCTCGCTCTTGCTTGCTCGGCGCTTTCCCTCTCCTCATGCTGAGGTGCGAGGAGCCCCCGGGTCCGGCCTCCGGCCGGCCCAAGGCAGGCTCCGCGACGAGCCTCGAAGCACGCACCGGCGGTCGGGCGCTGCATGGACAGGGTTGCGTCCTTCGAGGCTCGCTGCGCTCGCACCTCAGGATGAGGAGAGTTGGGTTCGGTCCGGGCAGCCGTCACAGCCACAGCACCTTGCGCCGCAAAGCGAGGTCGTCGCGAAGGTCCCTCGACAGCCCGCTGTGGATCACGCGGCCGCGCTCGAGCGCGACGGTGCGGTCGGAAAGCGCCAGGGCAAGATCGAGGTGATGGTCGACGATGACGATCGAGACCTCGTGGCGGAGCTTGTCGAAGCTCTCGAAGAGCTGCTCGATGACGGTCGGTGCGAGGCCCTCGAAAGGCTCGTCGAGGAGGAGCACGCGCACGTCGCCGGAGAGCGCGCGGGCGACCGCCACCATCTGCTGCTCGCCGCCGGAGAGGAAATCGGCGGGGGTGTCGAGGCGCTCGGCGAGACGCGGGAAGTAGGCGAAGATGCGCTCGAGGTCCCAGCGCACGCCGTGGCCGGTCTGGCGCTTGAGGCGGCCGAGCTCGAGGTTCTGCGCCACCGACATGCCGGCGAAGAGCCCGCGCCCCTGCGGGACGTAGCCGACGCCGAGGCGCGCGATTTCGGCCGAGGGCAGGCCGGCGATCTCCTGGGTTCCGAGCCGGATCGAGCCCGCGGCCGGGGGAGCGATGCCGATCAACGTCTTGAGCAGCGTCGACTTGCCGGCCCCGTTGCGGCCGAGCAGCGCCACGATCTCGTGCTGACGTACGTCGAAGGCGACGTCGACCAGGACGTGGCTCTTGCCGTAGTAGGTATTCACCCCCGAGGCGGCAAGAAGCATCGCCGGCTCGGCGGCGCTCTCGCGCGGCTTTGCCGCCAGCGTCACGGCGCCGGTGCCGATATAGACCTCCTGGACGCGCGGGTTCGACCGGGCGTCCTCGACGGTGCCGTCGACGAGCACACGGCCTTCGTTCATGACGGTGACGGCATCGGCGATCTGGAACACCCGGTCGATGTCGTGCTCGACGAGGAGCACGGGCACGTCCGATGAGATGCGCTTGACGATGTCGCCGATGCGCTGGCGCTCGGCGGCGGCAAGCCCGGCGAGCGGCTCGTCGAGCAGCAGCAGCCGCGGCTTCGTCGCGAGCGCGAGGCCCATGTCGAGGAGGCGCTGCCCGCCATACGAGAGCGCGCCGGCCTCGGCCTGCTCCATGCCGGCGACGCCGAGATAGCGGATGAGCGCCGCGGTCTCGCGCTCGATGTCGGCGAACGCGCGCGCCTGCGCCCATGGATCGAAGCGGTGCCGATGGCGCGCCTGGATCGCGAGCCGCACGTTCTCCTCGACCGAGAGCGCCGGGAACAGATTGGTGATCTGGAAGGAGCGGCCGATCCCGGCCGCGGTGATCGCCTCCGGGCTCAAGCCGGCGATCGAGCGGCCGCCGAGGAGGATCTCGCCTTCGTCCGGCACAAACATCCCGGAGATCAGGTTGAAGGCCGTGGTCTTGCCGGCGCCGTTCGGGCCGATCAGCGCGTGCAGGCTGCGGTCGCGCACCAGGATGTCGACGCCCTGCACGGCCTTGATGCCGCCGAAGCTCTTGGCGATGCCGCGCGCCTCGAGGATCGGCTCCGCGGCATGATCGGCGGGCTTGAGGAAGGCCGGCAGCGGCTCGTCCGAGAGCGTGCGGCCGGCCATCGCGGCTTCTTCCTCGATCGGCTTGCGGAACGGTGTCAAGAGGCGCTGCGCAACCCCGACGAGGCCGGTCGGCGAGAACATGATGAAGCCGACGAAGAGGATGCCGAAATAGAACAGCCAGCTCGGCGTCCAGATCGACAGGAATTCGCGGAACAGGATGTAGAACAGCGCCCCGAGCGCCGGCCCGAGGAAGCTGCGCATGCCGCCGATCACCACCATGGCGATGAGCTCGCCCGAGAAGGCGACGGCGAGCGGCTCGGCCGCCGCGAAGCGGTGGTTGAACACCGAGAGCACGCCGGCAATGCCGACGACCGTCGCCGAGATGACGAAGCCGAGGAGCTTGTAGCGGTTCGTCGGGTAGCCGAGAAAGCGGGCGCGCTGCTCGTTCTCGCGGATCGCGACGAGGACGCTGCCGGCCGGCGAGCGGTGGAAGCGCCAGAGCAGGAAGGCGACGACGAACCCGACGGCTGCAACGACCCAGTAGTAGTCAGCGTCACGCTCGAGGTTCAGGCCGAGCACGGTCGCACGCGTGACGCCGCCGAGCCCGCTCTCGCCGCCGGTGAACTCCGTCCAGCGATACCCGATCGCGAACAGGAGCGCCGTCAAGGCAAGCGTCAGAAGCGAGAAATAGACGCCGCGCCGGCGCAGGATCAGCGCGCCGGCGAGCGCCGCGGTGACGGCGATGAAAAGGACGGCGAAGAAGGCCGGCAGGACGATGCTGCCGGTGAACCAGTATTTCTGCGAGATCGCCGCCGCATAAGCGCCAAGCCCGAACCAGGCGCCGTGGCCGAAGGAGACGAGGCCGGTGTAGCCGACAAGCACGTTCAAGCCGAGGCAGGCGATCGCGAACACCACCACATCGATCGAGGTGCGCAGGGGCAGTCCGATCCGGTCGAGCACGAAGGGCAGCACCGCGAGAGCGACGGCCGCGATCAGTAGAGGCGCATGGTCCCGCCGCATCGGCTACTCGAATTTCTGGATGCGCTCGCCGAGGAGCCCGCGCGGGCGCGTCAGCAGCACGAGCGCCATCAGGAGGTACATCGACGCCTCGCCGTAGGACGGGTTGACGTAGATCGTCACCCCGCGCACGACGCCGACGAGGGCGGCGGCGGCGATCACCCCCCAGAACGATCCGAGCCCGCCGATCACCACGACGACGAAGGCGGCGGTGAGGATCTCGGCGCCCATCGCCGGATGGACGCCGGAGATCGGCGCGAGCAGCACGCCGGCGAGCCCGGCGAGCCCGACCCCGAGCGCCGCGACGGCGGTCATGTAGGGTTGCAGCGAGATGCCGAGCGCGCCGACCATGTCGGGGTTCTGCACGCCCGCCCGCACGACGCGCCCAAACGCGGTGCGGTAGACGAGGAACCAGGTCGCGGCGACGGCGGCGAGCGCGACGCCGAAGATCATCAGCCGGTAGCGCGGGTAGATGAAGTCGCCGATGAAGAGCTGCCCGCGGAGCTCGGGCGGGATCGAGAACGGCAGCGGCGCCGCGCCGAAGATCATGCGCAGCGACTGCTCGATCACCATCGCAAGGCCGAAGGTGAGGAGGAGGCTCAGGATCGGGTCGGAGCGGTAGAAACGGCGGAAGAACAGCCGCTCGAAGATCACGCCGATGAGGCCGACCAGCACCGGCGCGGCGACGAAGGCGCCGCCGAAGCCGAGGCGCGGCGCGAGCAGGACGGCAAGATAGGCGCCGATGGCGTAGAAGCCGCCATGGGCGAGGTTGACGATGCCGCCGAGCGAGAAGATCAGCGAGAGCCCGAGCGCGATGAGGAGGTAGTAGGCGCCGACGAGAAGCCCGTTCAGCACCTGCTCGAGAAGGAAGATGAGCTGCACGCCGGCGCCTCAGATGCGCTTCACGGCTGGCCTAGAAGCCCCCGGCCGGGATCGGCAGCGGCCGGCCGCGCAAGGCGTGCGCCGGGTTCGTGCCGACCGTCGGGCTGTCGTCGTTCCAGGCCGCAAACAGCGTCTCCCCGTCCGGACCGGCGGTCGCCGCTGCGGAGAGGCTGAAGCGCTGATGTCCGGTCGAGGTGTTGACCTGCACGGGCTTTCCGATCGCTCCCTGGGTTTCGGAAAACAGCCGCGCCATGACGTTCGTCCCGGCGCCGGGCGCGTCGACGTTGACCTCGGTCCAGGCGAGGACGAAGCGGCCGCCGGAGAGGGCCACGACCGTCGGCCACGACGACAGGATCCGGCCCGCGGTCGCGGCAAACCGGCGGCCCGAGAAGGCGCCGCCCGCTTCGAAGACGCTTGCGTGGGCGACGGTCGTCTCGAAGCCGGGCTCGCTGTCGCCGGCGCTGCGCACATGCACCACGACGAAGCGGCCCGAATCGAGCGCTGTAATGGCGGCCTCGGTGATCTCGATGCCGGTAGCCTGCTCGCCGCCCGGACCTTCGGCGTCGAAGAGCTGAAGGTGCAGCGACAAGGCCGGCTGCAGGCGCGCGCGCCAGCCGATCGCGAGGGCGTCGTTGGTGAGACTGGCGACCATCGGGACGCGATGCAGCCCTGCGATGGTGTTGGCGCGAAACTCGGGGCCGGCCTTCTCGCCCTCGAAGCCGAAGCGCTGCGCGCGGATGCGCTCGTCCGCCCGCTTGTCCGCCCACGCGACGACGAAGCCGCCGTCGCTCAGGCGCGCGAGGGCAGGCCGGATCAGCGGCTCGACCTCGGCCGAGCTCACCTGAATTTCCGCGCCCGACAAGGTGTCGGCGTCGAAGGTCCGCAGCTTCAGCTGCGCGCCGCCGCCCGGGGCGGTGCCGGCCGCCTGCTCGTTCCAGGCGACGACGAACCCCCCGCCGGTCTCGACGATCGCCGGCAGCCGCCGCTTTGTCCCCGGCTGCCCCGGGACGTTGACCAGAAAGGAGTCGCCGGCCGGCTTCCCGGCCGTGGACAGCATCTGGCCCCTGATGCTGCCGTCGCTGAAGTCCTCCCACACCGCGATGAACTGGGTGCCGCGGAAGCCGGCAAGGGCGGGCTGGTTTGCCGTGGTCGACGCGGTAATCGAGATCTCGTCCATGGATTCTCCTTGCCTCGAGGCCCCGCCGCACCCTCCCTCCCCGCGAGGGGAGGGCCGAGACGGACACGTCGGCGCCGCCGGGGTTGGGCGGAGACGCGACGCTGGCCGTCCACGACGAGTTTCCGCCCCGCCCCGCTCACGCGTGACCGCGCGAATCGACCTCCCTTGCCGGGGAGGAATCAGCACGCCCATTCCGGCGCGAGATCCCGGCTCTTCCCCGCGCTCCGGCCGGGATGACCTGATCCGATCAGGTCATCTTGCAGGTTCCGTCCTTTGGCGGGGCGAGCACCTCCATGTCCTCGTTCGGGCCGGGGACCGAGCCGAGCGGGTCGTAGATGTCCCACTGGTCCTTCATCTTCGAGGCTTCCTTCGCCCGGACCGCGTACATCTCCATGATCATCTGATTGTCGTAAGCGCGGAAGTAAGCCTCCCGGGCCTTGCCGACATCGAACTTCGCGCCCTTGCGCAGATGCTCGGCAAGCTTCTGCGGATCAGCGGATTTGATCTCGTTCATCGACTGGGCGACGATCTTGAGCGAGTTGTAGTCGCCCCAGCTCTGGTTCTCGGGAGGCTTGCCGTATTTCTTGCTGAACGCCTCGACGTATTTCTTCGACGAGGGCGTGTCGACGAGATGGTGCCAGACGAGCGGCCAGATGCCGGAGAAGTTGCCCTTGCCGGCGCCCCAGGCGACGGCGGTGTCGAAGCCGAAGCCGACGACCGGGAACGGCAGCCCGTACTCGGCATATTGCTTGATGAAGTTGGTGATCTGATTGCCGGCGAGGTTCGAGGCGACGATGTCTGGCCGGGCCTGGCGGATCTTCAGGAGATAGGGGCTGAAGTCGGTGGCGTCGGTCG
This sequence comes from Methylobacterium sp., assembly GCA_021154065.1. The sequence continues at coordinate 247 of JAJKJG010000352.1, read as the reverse complement.
GCACGAGCTCGTCGGCGGCAAGGGTGCCGCCGTGCTTCTCGAGGAACTTGCGGGCGACCTTGGCGAGGTCGTGGCCGAAAGCGTAGTCGGCGGTCAGCGTGTACCACTTCTTGCCCTTCACGAGGTTCTCGCGCAGGAAGTAGTTGCCGACGCCCTCGACATACATCGAGTTCGCCGCCTCGATGTGGAACATGTACGGGTTGCAGCTCACGCCGCGCAGGGCATCCGAATTGCAGCCGGTGTTGAT
>JAJKJG010000351.1 GCA_021154065.1 Methylobacterium sp. | reverse complement strand
GAGAAAGAGCTGCTGCGCTTGGCCGAGATCATGGGCTCGCTCGCCTTCCTGCGCTCGCTCTGCACGGCGAAGGACGCGCCGGAATGGCCGCGCCGGATGCAGGCGCTGATCGAGGCCGAAGGCACGACGGCGGGCCGCAAGGAGCGTCTCGCCGGCGCCTACAATCGCGGCTATCGCGGCTTCGCGATCACCTACCGCATCTGCACCGCCTCGGCCGCCGAGGCGACCGAGCGCTATCTCAAGGAAGGCGAGACGCTGTCGCGGGGAATCGCCGGCCGCTTCGGCGGTTGAGCCCGGGCATCCGGCAAAAGCGCCGGGCGGCGTTAACCTCTTCGCAAGGCGCCGGTAGCCCGCGTTAATTCTTCTTACTAAGGTCCCGGAACACCTCGGACACCGCTCGACGCGGCAATGAAGCACGCATGACCGTCGACGACGCCATCCCCCTCAACCTCCAGGACGCCACCGCCGAGAAGCGGGCGGCGCTGACCTACGTGGTCGAGGCCTTCGTCGAGGCCCAGCTGGACGGGCTCGACGGCGACTGCATGGCCCATGCGGCGCTCTTCGCCGCCTTCCAGGAGCTCGTCGCGACCTACGGCGAGGAGGCGACCGCGCGCTACGCCGAGGGCCTGCCGGAGAAGATCCGCTCCGGCGGCTTCTCGACGAGCCCGCGGCACTGATCGCCTCGCCCGGGTGCCGGAGATATCCGAGTCGAGTTCGACGCCGCTTCGCGGCGGAGTCTTGCGCTCGGTCCCGGGTCGCATTCCGCTTTCGCTGCATGCGCCCGGGAAAGCAGTGGAGAGAGCTGCGCCCAAACCATCAACCGCGCTTTCCCCGGAAGCCTGTAACGGAGCGAAGCGAAGTGGAAGGCTATCCGGGACCCAGCGCAAGAACTCGCCGCGAAGCGGCACCGAATCTCACCTTTCGCAGAGGCCTCGCAAGCCGGAGAGGGAGGACCGGGGTGGGCTTGAGCGCTTCCGCGGCGCGCCATATGTCAGCCTCTGGTTTCGGCAAGCGAGGCGGCTTGTGCCCACGGCTCACCTCTCCGATCGCGGCGTCGTGCGGGTTTCCGGCGCGGATGCGCGCCCGTTTCTCGACGGCCTCGTCACCTGCGACCTCGACAAGGTCGGGCCGGATCGGCCGCGCTTCGGGGCGCTGCTGACCCCGCAGGGCAAGCTGCTGTTCGATTTCCTGCTCTTCGAGGCGCCGCAGGACGCCGGCGGCGGGTTCTATCTCGACTGCCTGCGGTTCATGGCGCCGGACCTCGCGAAGCGCCTCGGCTTCTACAAGCTGAGGGCGAAGGTCGCGGTCGAGGACCTCTCCGAAACCCTCGCCGTCGTCGCCGGCTGGGGCGACGCACCAAAGCCGGACGACGCGATCGGCCTCGTCGGCGGCGACCCGCGCCTCAAGGCGCTCGGCTGGCGCGCGATCGTCGCGGCCGAGGATGCGGCGGCTCTCGCCTCTCCCGCGGAGGGAGAGGCCGAGTCGCGCGAAGCGCGACCGGGTGAGGGGGAAAGCGCGACACCGGGGCATGGCGCTTACCATGCCCACCGCGTTGCGCTGGGCGTTCCCGAAGGCGGCAAGGATTTCCTGTTCAACGACACCTTCCCGCACGAGGCGCTGATGGACCAGCTCAACGGGATCGATTTCGACAAGGGCTGCTACATCGGCCAGGAGGTGGTGTCGCGCATGCAGCATCGCGGCACGGCCCGCACCCGGATCGTGCCGGTGGTGTACGAGGACGGCTTTACGGCCGAGCCCTGGTCGGAGGTCACGGCGGGCGAGCGCAGGCTCGGCAAGGTCGGCACGGGGGCGAACGGGCGCGGTCTCGTGATGATCCGCCTCGACCGCGCCGCCGACGCGCTCGCGGCCGGCGAGACCATCCGGGCCGGCGGCATGCCGGTCAGGATCGAGAAGCCGGATTTCGTCGGCTTCCCCTTCCCGGGCGAGGCCGCTACACCGGCCGCATGAGCGAGACCGAGGGGTTGGTCCGGCACGCCGACGGCAAGTGCCGCTGCTGGTGGCCGGGCACGGACGAGCTCTATGTCGCCTATCACGACCGTGAATGGGGCGTGCCGGAGTTCGACGACCGGGCGCTCTACGAGAAGCTGATCCTCGACGGCTTCCAGGCCGGGCTGTCCTGGATCACAATCCTGAGGAAGCGCGAGAATTTCCGCCGCGCCTTTTCCGGCTTCGATCCTGCCGTGATCGCGGCCTTCGGCCCCGAGCACATCGAGGCGCTGATGTGCGATGCCGGCATCGTCCGCAACCGGCAGAAGATCCTCGGCACCATCGCCGGCGCCCGGGCCTGGCTTGCGATCCAGGAGCGGCAGGGCTTCGCGACGTTCCTGTGGGGGTTCGTCGACGGCCGCCCGGTGCAGAACGACCTCGCGAGCCGGGCCGATATCCGGCCCGAGAACGAGACCTCGCGCGCGATCTCGAAGGCGCTCAAGGCCGAGGGCTTCAACTTCGTCGGCCCGACCATCGTCTACGCCTTCATGCAGGCGGTCGGCATGGTCAACGACCACCTCACCGGCTGCTTCCGGCATGCCGAGGTGCGGGCCATGGGCGAGCGGCTGTGATGGGCGCCAAGGCGCCGCGTGCATTCCCTTCCCCCTTGCGGGGAGGGGCAGGGGTGGGGGGCGCGCCGCCAGCGCGATGGCTGGAGTGCGCAACTGTCGCTCTCTCGAATGGCAGCGCGCTCTGCGCCCGCGCCCCCCACCCCGCTCGGGCTGCGCCCGAGTCGGCCCTCCCCTCCGGCGGGAGGGAAGTGCGGCCATGACCGGGAAGGCGCCGCGCGCCTGGCAGCGCATGCTGTCGGGGCGGCGGCTCGACCTCCTCGACCCCTCGCCGCTCGACATCTAGATCGAGGACATCGCGCACGGCCTCGCCCGCGTCGCGCGCTGGAACGGGCAGACCGTCGGCGACCACATCTTCTCGGTGGCGCAGCATTCGCTGCTGGTGGAAGGGATCACCGCACACCTGCAGCAGGACCTGACCGCGGCATCGAAGCTGACGGCGCTCCTGCACGACGCTGCGGAATACGTGCTTGGCGACCTCATCTCGCCCTTCAAGGCCGTCATCGGCGAGAGCTACAAGGCCGTCGAAGCCCGCCTCACGAGCGCGATCTACCTGCGCTTCGGATTGCCGGCGGAGCCATCCGCCTCGCTCAAGCGCGTGATCAAGCGAGCCGATCGGATCGCCGCCTATCACGAAGCGACACGGCTCGCCGGCTTCGCGCGAGAGGAGGCGCTGAAGTTTTTCGGCCGTCCCGATCTCACCCCGAACCTGGTCGCCGAGTATCTCACGCCCTGGGAGATCGGAGCGGCACAAGCCCGGTATGTCGCGCGTTTCCGTGATCTCATGGAGGATAGTTCCGTGGTTCGTCGCGTGCGCGATAGCGAACCTCGTCCGGTCTACGCTCAGATCGATTTGAGCCGCCTCAAGCTGGACAGGCAGCTTCGGTCGAAGATCCTGCTGCTGCGGCGCGCGATCAGAGACCGCAAGCAGGTCACCGGCATCGAAAAGGGGTTCCCGCGCGAATTCTGCCCCTACACGCTCGGGACCAAAGACGGTGAGTGGCGCGTCTTCTCTTGGCAGTTCGGCGGCCGGTCCTCAAAGCCGATCGGGAACGGCGTCTGGCGCTGCTTCCGGCTTGAGAAACTCGTCGACCCGAAGCCACGCGATGGCGAGTGGCAGCACGGCGAATACACGGGGCAACACGCCAGCAACAGCTGCATCAGCGAGATCGACACCGACATCGCTCTGAAGCCCAAGCTCCTCGGCTGATCGTCATCCGTGCCAGAACGGCATCGTCGCGAGCGCGATCGCGGCGCAGAGCGCGAGGGCGGCGCGGCGGTAGCTCTCGTCGGTCGAGCGGTCGAAGAGCCGTGACCCGAGCGCCATCGCGCCGGCGTAGAGCGGCAGCAGCGCCAGCGCCCCGATGAGGCGCGGCGCCGTGAACAGCCCGGTCCACCAATAGCCGGCAAGGCTCACGATCGAGAACACGCCGAAGAAGGCGAAGATGTTCGAGCGCACCCGCGCGGCGCGCTCCGGGCCGCCGAGCCAGAACAGCACGATCAACGGTCCGCCGAGCCCGATCGCGCCGGAGAGGAAGCCCATCGCGAGCCCGACCGCGAAGGTCTGCCCGATCCGCGGCTCGCCCTTGTAGCGCAGGCCGCTCGCCATGGCGGCGGTCGCGACCAAGATGAACCCGCTCAGCACCCAGCGCGTCGCGACCGGATCGACGCTGAGCAGGAACAGCAGCCCGAACGGGAAGGCGAGCGAGGCGGCCGCCGCCATCGGCCCGACCTCGCGCCAGCGGCAGTTGCGGAAATGCGGCGGCAGGATCGGCGCGCTCGCCGCGGTGTCGATGAGGAACAATAGCACGATCGCGACGATCGGATCGTAGATCGCGCTTGCGGCCGGAATGAAGACCATGCCGGCGCCGAAGCCGGAAAAGCCGCGCACGAAGCCGGCCAAGATCGCGACCGCGGCGACCGCATAGAGCCGCGCGTCCGACCAGTCGACGGTCGTCAGGATGTCGGCGAGGGACTGCAAAGGCGCGATTCGGGGAGCGTTGCGGGTAGGCAGGGCGGGCGCGCCCGGCTAGATGTTGCGCCTGTCTAGCCGGAGCCGGGACTTGGCCGCAAACTCGCTGTCCGAAATCGACCTCCAGGTAATGTGGAGCCGCCTCATCGCGGTCGTCGAGGAGCAGGCGCAGGTCCTGTTGCGCACCGCCTTCTCGCCGATCGTGCGCGAGGCGGGCGACCTCTCGGCCGGCGTGTTCGATCGCGAGGGCCGGATGCTGGCGCAGGCCGTCACCGGCACCCCCGGGCACGTGAACTCGATGGCCGAAGCGGTGCGCCACTTCATCGCCCGCTTCCCGCTCGAGGCGATGAAGCCCGGCGACATCTACATCACGAACGACCCCTGGATGGGCACCGGCCATCTCAACGATTTCGTGCTGACTACGCCGTGCTTCCATCGCGGGCGGCTCGTGGCGCTGTTCTCCTGCACCAGCCACCTCATGGACATCGGCGGCATCGGCTTCGGCCCGGACGGCACCGACGTGTTCATGGAGGGGATCTACATCCCGCACCTGAAGCTCGCCGATGAAGGCCGGCTCAACGAGACGCTGATGGCGATGATCCGCGCCAACACGCGGCTGCCGGTCGACACCGAGGGCGACGTCTACTCGCTTGCCGGCTGCAACGACGTCGGCTGCCGGCGCCTCGTCGAGATGATGACGGAGTTCGGGCTCGCCGACCTCGACCGCCTCGCCGCGCACATCTGCGAGCGCTCGCGGGAGGCCGTTCTCGCCGAGATCGCGACGCTGCCGAAGGGCTCGTGGCGAAACGAGATGACGGTCGACGGCTACGACGCGCCGGTGACGCTTTTTGCGACGACGACGATCCGCGACGACGGCATCCATGTCGATTACGCGGGCACCGGGCCGGCCTCGCCGCGCGGCATCAACGTGCCGCTCGCCTACACGACCGCCTACACCGTGTTCGGCCTCGGCTGCATCGTCGCGGCGCGCATTCCGAACAACGCCGGCTCGCTTCTGCCGCTCACCGTCTTGGCCCCTGAGGGCTCGATCCTCAATGCGCCGAAGCCGGCGCCGGTCGCCTCCCGCCACGTCATCGGCCAGATGCTGCCCGACGTCGTCTTCGGCTGCCTGCGCCAGGCGATCCCGGACCGTGTGCCGGCCGAGGGCACCTCCTGCCTGTGGAACCTCAACGTCCGCGGCCAGAGCGCCGAGGACACCGGCAACTACGGCTTCACCATGACCGTGACCTCGAACGGCGGCACCGGTGCGCGCCCGATGAAGGACGGGCTGTCGGCGACGGCCTATCCCTCCGGCGTCAAGGGGACGCCGGTCGAGATCGCCGAATCGGTCACGCCGCTGATCTTCTGGCGAAAGGAGCTCCGCCCCGATTCCGGCGGCGCCGGCCGCACCCGCGGCGGCCTCGGCCAGATCATCGAGATTGAGAGCGGCATCGGCCGCCCGTTCGACCTCCTCGCCGCCTACGACCGCATCGACCATCCGCCCCGCGGCCGCGACGGCGGGCGCGACGGCGCTGCCGGCTACGTCGGCCTCAAGTCCGGCCGGAAGCTCAAGGGCAAGGGCTTCCAGGAGATCCCGACCGGCGACCGACTCGTCGTGATGACGCCGGGCGGCGCCGGCATCGGCGCGCCGGCGGAGCGCGAGCTGCGGCTCATCGAGAGCGATCTGGCGGAAGGGCTGGTCTCGGGGGAGAACGGCGCCGCCGCGTACGGCGCGCTTGACAAAGCCTCGATGTAGCTACAAATTGCTCCATGCGGATCGTCTGGGACGAACCGAAGCGGCTCGCCAACCTGGCAAAGCACGGGCTCGATTTTCAGGAGCTGGATCACGGCTTCCATTTTGCCGAGGCGATCATCCGGCCCGCGCGGGTGAGCCGCCACGGGCATCCCCGCTGGAGGGCCACGGGCCCGCTGAACGGCTGAATCGTCAGCGTGATCTTTTCGACGCTTGGCTCGGAGGCGCTCGCCGTCGTCAGTCTGCGGCCGGCACACCGGTCCGAGAGGGAAGAGCATGACCGCCGCTAAACGAGGCTATCAGCCAAACCCCGACTACACCCAGGAAGACTGGGACGAGGTCTCCGACAATCCCGAATGGACGGCGGAGGACTTCAAGAAGGCGCGGCCGTTCAAGGAGGTCTTTCCGGAGCTCTACGAATCGTGGAAGCGGACGCGCGGCGCCCAGAAGGCGCCGACGAAGCAGCTCGTCAGCCTGCGGCTCGACCCCGACGTCATCGCCCATTTTAAGGCGCAGGGCGCCGGATGGCAGACGCGCATCAACAAGGCGTTGCGCAAGGTGATGGCGGACGCCAGCGGAGCGAAGTAGGTCTCGACCGGACGCGCGCCAGCGGTTTACGGTGAGGCGCCGCGCAGGAGCCGCGTGCGGATCGGCGCAACCGGAGACCTCACATGCTCGCACGACGTCACCTCATCATCGGCCTTGCGGGCGCTGCCGCGCTCGCGGTCCAGGCGATCCCGGCCGCCGCGCAGGTCAAGTGGGACCTCTCGACCGTCTGGCCGGAGACGAACTTCCACACCCAGAACGCGCGCCGCTTCGCCGACGAGGTCAAGAAGGCGACGAACGGCGCCGTCGAGATCACGGTCAAATCCGGCGGCCAGCTCGGCTTCAAGGGGCCGGAGCACCTGCGCGCGGTCCGCGACGGCCTCGTGCCGATGGCCGACATCCTCAACATCCAGCAGATCGGCGACGAGCCGCTGCTCGGCACCGAGGGCATCCCGTTCCTGGTCGGCAACGGCGACGAGCTCAAGGTCCTGCACAAGTACCTGCGGGCCGAGTACGAGAAGGTCGCCGAGAAGAACAATCAGAAGATGCTCTACACCGTGCCATGGCCGACCCAGTATCTGCATCTCAAGGCGAAGTCGGACACCGTCGACGGGCTCAAGGGCATCAAGGTGCGCGTGCCCGACAAGAACGCCGCCGACATGGTCAACGCCTTCGGGATGTCCGGCATCCTGATCCCCTGGGGCGAGACCATCCCGGCGCTCGCCTCGGGCGCCGTCGCCGGCGTCTCGACCTCGGCGGTGTCCGGCGTCGACGGCAAGTTCTGGGAGTTCCTCAAATACGTCTACCCGACGAACCACGTCTGGTCGTCGCAGATCGTCACCGTCAATCTCAACGAGTGGAAGAAGCTGAAACCCGAGCAGCGTCATGCGATCGAGGAGACCGCAAAGCGCCTCGAGCCCGAGTTCTGGGCGGCCTCCGTTAAGGCCGACGCCGACAGCCTCGCCCGCCTCAAGGAAGGCGGCATGGAGGTCGTCGAGATCCCGCCGGCGATGATGGCCGAGTTCCGGGCCCGCTCGGCGCCGCTCCTCGACGCCTTCCTCAAGCGCGTGCCCGCGGCCGAGAAGGCGGTGCGCGCTTATCTCGCCGAGATGAAACGCAGCTCGTGAACGAGGCCGGGGTCGCGGCGCGCAAGGCAGCGGTGCCGGCGCCGCTGCGGCAGATGCTCGATTTCGTCGACCGGCTCAGCCGTCTCGACGGCTGGCTCGGCGCCGTGTGCCTTTCCGCGCTGACGCTGCTGATGCTGGCGAACATCACGGTGCGGGCGCTCTCGAACGTCATCCCGTGGCTTCCGGCCGACATCCCGGTCGCCTGGGAGTACAGCTCCTATCTCATGGCCGCGACCTTCACCTTCGGGGCCGCGATGACGCTCAGGGCCGGCGGCCATATCCGGGTCTCGCTCGTGCTCGCGCATCTCTCGCCCGGACCGCGGCGCCTGCTCGAGATCGGCGCCTCGGTCGTCGCCGCGGCCTTCACGGGATTTCTCGCCTGGTCGATGGTGAAGTTCGCCTTCGCCTCGTTCAGCCGCGGCCAGACCTCGTATGCGAGCGACACGCCGATCTGGCTGCCGCAGGCGGTGATCGCCTTCGGCATGCTGCTCCTGACGCTGCAGTTCGCGGCGCGCTCGGTCCGCGCCGTTCTCGGCCTGCCGCTCGAGGACCACGCCATGCGCGCCGCACCGGTCGAATAGCCGCGTGGGCACGATCGTTTTCTCGATGTTCGGCGTGCTGTTTACAGCGCTCGCCGGCGGCATCTGGATCGGGCTGACGCTTGCCATCACCGGCACCCTGATGCTCGGGCTGTTCCGCAACATCCCGCTCGACAAGCTGCTCCCGCAATACGCCTGGAACATCCTCACCACCCAGGAGCTCCTGGCGCTGCCGCTGTTCATCGTGATGGGCGAGATCCTGTTCCGGACGAAGCTCTCGCGCTCGCTGTTCCAGGGGCTTGCGCCATGGACGGGCCTGCTGCCGGGCCGGCTCCTGCACGTAAACGTCGTCGGCTGCTCGATCTTCGCCGCGATCTCCGGCTCGTCGGCGGCAACGACGCAGGTCGTCGGCCGCATTGCGCTCGCCGAGCTCCTCAAGCGCGGCTACGGCAAGGACATCGCCATCGGCAGCCTCGCCGGCGCCGGCACGCTCGGCTTCCTCATCCCGCCCTCGAACATCATGATCATCTACGGCGTCCTCGGCGACGTCTCGATCCTGAAGCTGTTCACGGCCGGCTTCATCCCGGGGGCGCTTTTGGCCGCCGCTTTCATGGCCTGGATCATGATCCACACGGCGCTGAAGCCGGCGCTCGTGCCCGCCGCCGAGGCGGCGCTGCGCGACGTGCCCTGGTCCGAGCGCTTCCGGGCGCTGAAAGACCTCGGGCCGGCGATCTTCCTCATCGTCGCCGTGCTCGGCTCGATGTATGGCGGCATCGCGACGCCGTCCGAGGGCGCGGCCGTCGGCGTGCTCGGCGCGCTGATCGTCGCCTGGCTGCAGGGCGGGCTGACGCTGCAGGCGCTGCGCGAGGTGGCGATCGGGTCCGTGCTGACCTGCTCGATGATCGCGCTGATCGTGCTCGGCGCCTCGATCCTCGGCAACGCCGCGGCGTTTCTCGGCATCCCGGGCGCTGTCGCCGACTTCGTCGCGAGCCTCGGCCTGTCGCCGTTTCTTTTGATCCTGGCGCTGATCGTGTTCTACCTGATCCTCGGCTGCTTCCTCGACGGCTTCTCGATGATCGTCATGACGCTGCCGATCGTGCTGCCGATCGTGAAGGCCGCCGGCTTCGATCCGGTCTGGTTCGGCGTCTTTCTCGTCCTCGTCGTCGAGATGGCGCAGATCACGCCGCCGGTCGGCTTCAACCTGTTCGTGATCCAGGGACTGACCGACGACGGCCTCGGCTACATCGCCAAGGTGACCCTGCCCTACCTTATCATCATGGTCGCCTTCACCATGCTGGTGACGCTGTTCCCGCAGATCGTGCTGTGGCTGCCGGCGGCGCTCGCCCGGTAGCGCTTGTCATTCCGGGGCTCGCGAAGCGAGAACCCGGAACCCAGTCGCCGCACCAGGGCAGCCGGAGATGGCGTCAGGCGTATTGCGCGAGCGCCGAATAGTCGTGCGTGGCCTCGGCCTTCGCAAGATCGTGCGCGTCCTGGAGGTTCAGCCAGAACTGCGGCGTCGTCCCGAAGCGGCGGCCGAGACGGATGGCGGTGTCGGCGCTGACATCGCGGCGCGCGCGGATGATCTCGGTGATGCGGTTCGGCGGAACGTCGATCTCTTTCGCAAGCTGACGGGCGCTGAGCCCGAGCGGGATCATGAACTCCTCGTTCAGAACCTCTCCCGGGTGGGTACGGATGCGAGGCATCGTCGGTCTCCTTCAAACGGTTTGCGCTCTACCGGCGTGACCGATGTTTATGGGTTCCGGGCTCGCGCCGTTGGCGCGCCCCGGAATGACATTATGGCGCGAACGGCGCGATCGCGATCCCCGCGCCCTCGAGCTTCGCCCGCAGCGTCCTTGCCGTCGCGACCGCGGTCGGCTCGTCGCCGTGCACGCAGATGGT
>JAJKJG010000350.1 GCA_021154065.1 Methylobacterium sp. | reverse complement strand
GAGACCTTCCGGGCGTCGAGCGTCCTTGCCGCCGGACGCGGCTACTGCGTCGGCAAGGCGTCGCTCTACTGCGCGCTCGCCCGCGCCGCTGGCATCCCGGCCCGGCTCGGGCTCGCCGACGTGAAGAACCATCTGGCGACGCCGAAGCTCCTGGAGGAGGTCGGGACCGACGTCTTTGCCTTCCACGGCTACACCGAGCTGTTCCTCGACGGCGCCTGGGTCAAGGCGACGCCGACCTTCAACGATACGCTGTGCGCGAAGCTCGGGGTCGTGCCGCTCGCCTTCGACGGTCGCTCGGACGCGCTGCTGCAGGCCCATGACGGCGAGGGCCGGCGCTTCATGACCTATGTGGTCGAGCACGGCGCCTTCTTCGACGTGCCGGTGAAGTACCTGATCGCGGAGATGTCGCGGCTGTATCCGAAGATGTGCCGCCCCGGCGGCCTCAAGGGCCGCGACATGGAGGTCGAGGCGCAAGCCGGGCAGGCGGCATAGGCTAAAGCATGATCCCGAAAAGTGGCTACCGGTTTTCGGAAAAGATCATGCGCAAACAAAGAGGTAGAGCGGGATGACGACTCGAAGAGACGTCATCGCGCTCTAGCGTGCGGAGCCGGGATAGGCGGAGCGGCGCATACCGCGGGTCTTCAGCGCCACGGTGATCAGCATCATCAATAAGACGAGCTTCAAAAGCGCCTGCGCAACCGCTGAACCGCTCATGGCCTTTGTCCTCCGCGAGCGGCATCGGCTCGGCGTGTCCGTCGCATTTGGCGCGAACAAGGCGAGTATTGGCGCGAATGCGTTAAGGCGCGGTACGGCGGCGCACGCGGCGTGGACACATGGTGTGCGGGCGGTTTATGGGCGGGGTTACCGAAACGGGAGTAGCCCGGTGTCACGTCCCCAGGCGGAGCCGCAAGTGCTCATCGACAACGACCGCGTCCTCGTCACGAAATGGAGCTTTTCTGACGGCGCCGAGACCGGCTGGCACCGCCACGGCCACGACTACGTCATCGTGCCGCTCGGCGACGGCAAGCTCCTGGCCGAGGAGCCGGGCGGCGGCACGCGCGAGGCGCCGCTCAAGGACGGCGTGCCGTACTTCCGCGAGGAGGGCGTCGAGCACAATATCATCAACGCCAGCGGCGGGCCGTACGCGTTCCTGGAGATCGAGATCAAGCGCTGAGGGCTATCGCGAAAGCCGCTCGATCAGCGCCATGGCGGCGGCGGGGTTCCGCTCCTTGGCGCCGGAGATGAAATACAGGAAGCAATCGCGCTTACCGGGCGGCGCCGGCCCGGCGATGCTCGGCAGGTCCGGCGGCTCGCCGCCATCTTTCCACGTTTTTGCCCGCCCGGCCCAGGCGTCGAGGTCGTCGGGCGCGTAGCCCGCCTCGTGATCGGCGCTCGAGCGCTGCAGGCGGGCATAGACGAAGTCGCCGGTCAGATCGGCGATCTCCGGGTACTTGTCCGAGTGGGCGTAGACGACCGGCCAGTCGAAGCGCCGCATCAGGGCGACGAACTCCGGCGTCTTGAAGCTGTCGTGCCGCACTTCCAAGGCGTGCCGGATCGGCGTGCCACTGAGCGCGCGCGGCAGGAGCTCGAGGAAGCCCTCGAGCTCCTCCGCCACGAACCTTTTCGTATGGGCGAGCTGCCACAGGATCGGCCCGAGCTTCGCCCCGAGCTCGGTGATGCCGCTCTCGAGGAAGCGGGCGATGCTCGGGCCGCTCTCGCGCAGCTCGCGGCGGTTCGTGACGTAGCCCGGGCCTTTCAGCGCGAACACGAAGCCGTCTGGCGCCTCGCCTGCCCATTTGCGGAAGGTCGCGGGAGCCTGGGTGCGATAGAAGGTGCCGTTGACCTCGATGGAGGTGAGATGGCGGCTCGCGAAGCCGAGCTCCTGCGTCTGCGGCAGGTCCTTCGGATAGAAGCTCCCGCGCCAGGGCGCGTAGGTCCAGCCGCCGACGCCGACGCGGATCATGCCCGCCACCCCGCCGCCCGGCGTTCTGCCGGCATCGCGTAGCTCTCCGCCGCCGCGGCGTCGTCCGAGGCGTCGCCGGAGGTGACCGCGACCTCGACCTGCATGCCGAGATAATCCTCCGGCGCACCGATATAGCTGCCCGAGATCGGCGCCGCCTGCGACGGATCGCGGGTCACGGCGACGCGGACGAGCGCGGCGCTGCCGATGAGCGCGTTCGTCGGATCGTACTCCACCCATCCGGCGCCCGGCAGGTAGATCTCGCACCAGGCATGGGTCGCGCCGGCGCCGGTGGTGCCGTCGTCGCGCCCGCCGTCGAGCTTCGGGTCATAGAGGTAGCCGGTGACGAAGCGGGCGCCGAAGCCGAGGCTGCGCGCCGCCTCGATCATCAGGAAGGCGTAGTCGCGGCAGGTGCCGCTGTGGCGCTCGAGGGTCGCGGCCGGCGTCTGCGTCCCTTCCTCATCGCGGGTCGCGTAGGCGAAGTGCGCCTTGATCGAGGCGTTGATGCTCGACAGGAGCTGGAGCGTGTCCATCGGCTTTTCGGTCACGAAGCTCTTGGCCCAGTGATCGATGACGCCGTTCGGGTCGGGCGAGTGGCGCTCGATATGGCGCCCGAGATCGCTGCGGTCCTCGCTCGAATAGACGAAAGGGTAGCTCGCCGCGTCGGGATCGAGCTCGAAGACCGGCCGGTCGAGGGCGTAGCGCTCGAGGTGCAGCGTGCTCTCGATGCGAAGCTCGCTCGCCGGCTCGTGGAAGGTCGCGATCGCGACCGAGTTCCCGAACACGTCGTGGAGCCAGCGAAGCTCGGCCGCGGGCGAGAGCGCAAGCTCGGTGCGCACGAGCCGCAGATCGTGGCTGTCGCGGGGCCGCAGCATCAGCCGATGCGGCCCGAAGCGCACCGGGCGCGCATAGCGGTAGGAGGTGGTGTGGCGGACGCTCAGGGGTTTCATGACGACTCAGAGGCAGCGGCGCTGGGGGCGGCCGCGGTCCGGAGGCAACTTGGGCGGGGCGCTCATCGTTCCGGGCCGGCCCATCATATCGGGGCTGCGGAGCTCGGGCGCCACCCGTTTCCGGCACAAACACACGGACGACACCCTCGGCGGCCCCGGTTTGCTGCCCTTTTTCCATCACGGTTCGCGTGTTAACCGGGCCGACGCGCGAAAAGACAGGCCCGGAGAGGGGCCCGCGCCGGGATGCGGACGGATTTGATGACCCTCGGACGCCTCAGCGCCGCCCTCGCCGCGGGATTTCTCGTCGCGTCAGCCGGCGCGGCGCGGGCCGACAAGATCAAGAACCCGACGGCGGTGTTCTCCGGCCTCGACAAGATCACCGGCCGGATCATCTCCTTCGAGGTCGAGGTCGACGAGACGGTGCAGTTCGGCGCGCTCCAGATGACGCCGCGGGTGTGCTATTCGCGCCCGCCGACCGAGAGCCCGCAGACGACGACCTTCGTCGAGGTCGACGAGGTCACGCTCGAGAACAAGTACCGCCGGGTCTTCACGGGCTGGATGTTCGCCTCGAGCCCCGGCCTGCACGGCATCGAGCACCCGATCTACGACATCTGGCTGACGGAGTGCAAAGGCGGGCAGGAGGTCATCGTCGAGGCGAAGGATCCGGACGCGACCCCGGTCCCCTCGACCGGCCGCGATCGCGGGCGGCGCCAGACGGCGCAGCCGGCGCCGCAGGTTTCGCCCGCCGGCTTGCCGCAGGATGGCCGGCTCGACGTGCCGCCGCCGCGCGGCGTTCCGGTGCAGCCGCCCCAGCAGCCGACCCGCCGCTTCTTCCCGACGAACCCGGGCGGCGGCGGCTTCGACCCCTCCGGTGGCAACCGCTAGGCCGGGACCTCCGTCCCGAGCACCCGCAGGACCTCAGCGCCCGAGATCGCCGCCTCCCTTGGCCAAGCCTGCCAGTCGGCCTGAGCGTCGATCGCCTCGCGGAGCAGGCGCTTGTAGGCGTGCCGGGGCAGCTCGACGGCGCCGAACTGGGCCAAGTGCTCGGTGACGAACTGCGTGTCGAGGAGCTTGAAGCCGCCGGCGCGAAGCCGTGCCGCGAGATGCACGAGCGCGACCTTCGAGGCGTCGCGCTCGGCGTGGAACATGCTCTCGCCGAAGAACGCCGCCCCGAGCCGCACGCCGTAGAGTGCGCCGGCGAGCCGCCCGTCGCGGTAAGCCTCGACGGTGTGGCAGTGGCCGAGGTCGAACAGCTCGCCATAGAGGCGGCGGATGCGGGCGTTGATCCAGGTCTTGTCGCGCCCGGCAGCGGCGCCTGCGCAGCCCTCGATGACGGCGTCGAAATCGCCGTCGACCCGGATCTCGAAGCGGTCGGACCGCACCGTGCGGGCGAGGCGCCGCGAGACATGGAAAGCCTCGAGCGGCAGGACGCCGCGCTCGCGCGGCTCGACCCAGAACAGCGTCGGATCGTCGGCGTCCTCGGCCATCGGGAAGATGCCGGCCGCATAGGCCCGAAGCAGGATCTCGGGCGTGATCTCGATGCGTCCGCCGCCGTGCATGGCTTGCAGCGAGCCTCCGGCTCAACTCTCCTCGATTCCACCGGTTTTCAGGAAAGTTTCAAGCCAGTGGATGTCGTAGGTCCCGTTTTGAACGTCCGGATTGCGCACGAGGGTCCGGAAAAGCGGCAAGGTCGTGTCGACGCCGTCGACGACGAACTCGTCGAGCGAGCGCCGCAGGCGCATCAGGCACTCGTTGCGGGTGCGGCCGTGGACGATCAGCTTGCCGACGAGCGAGTCGTAATAGGGCGGGATCGTGTAGCCCTGATAGACGGCCGAATCGACGCGCACGCCCAGTCCCCCCGGCGGATGGAAATAGGTGATCTGGCCGGGGGAGGGGCGGAAGGTCGAGGGATGCTCGGCGTTGATCCGGCATTCGATGGCGTGGCCCTCGATCGGAAGCTCGTCCTGCTTGACCGAGATCGGCGAGCCGGCCGCGACCTTGATCTGCTCGTTGACGAGGTCGATGCCGGTGATCATCTCGGTCACCGGATGCTCGACCTGGATGCGCGTGTTCATCTCGATGAAGTAGAACTGTCCATCCTCGTAGAGGAACTCCACGGTGCCGGCGCCGGCGTATCTCAGCTCCCGCATCGCCGCCGCGACGATGCCGCCGATGCGCTGGCGCTCGGCGGCGTTGAGGGCGGGGGAGGGGCCCTCCTCCCAGACCTTCTGATGCCGGCGCTGGAGCGAGCAATCGCGCTCGCCAAGATGGATCGCGTCGCCGTTGCCGTCGCCGAGCACCTGGATCTCGATGTGGCGCGGCTTTGCCAGGTACTTCTCGATGTAGACCGCGTCGTCGCCGAAGGCGGCCATCGCCTCCGTCCGCGCGGTGCCGAGCGCATGGGCGAGGTCTTCCTCCGAGCGCGCGACCTTCATGCCGCGCCCGCCGCCCCCGGCCGCGGCTTTGATCAGCACCGGATAGCCGATCTCGGCGGCGATCTTCCTGGCCTCGGCTTCCTCGGTGATGGCCCCCTCGGAGCCCGGCACGCAGGGGATGCCGAGGCGCTTTGCCGTGCGCTTCGCCTCGATCTTGTCGCCCATGGTCCGGATGTGCTCGGCCTTGGGGCCGATGAAGGTGATGTGGTGCCAGGCCAGGACCTCGGCAAAGCGCGCGTTCTCGGACAGGAAGCCGTAGCCGGGATGGACCGCGTCGGCGCCGGTGATCTCGCAGGCTGCGATCAGGGTCGGGATGTTGAGATAGCTGTCGCGGGCGGGCGGCGGCCCGATGCACACGCTCTCGTCGGCGAGCCGCACATGCATGGCGTCGGCGTCGGCGGTCGAGTGGACGGCGACGGTCGCGATGCCGAGCTCTTTTGCGGCGCGCAGGATGCGCAGCGCGATCTCGCCCCGGTTCGCGATGAGGATCTTGTCGAACATCTGACCGGCGCGCCCGCCGATCACTCGATCACGAGAAGCGGCTCGCCGTACTCGACCGGCGTTCCGTCCTCGACGAAGATCGCGGTGACGACGCCGGCGCGCGGCGCCGTGATGTCGTTGAAGGTCTTCATCGCCTCGATCAGCAGGAGCTTGTCGCCGGCCTCGACCCGCGAGCCGATCTCGATGAAGTTCTTGGCGTCCGGCGAGGCTTTGCGGTAGGCGGTGCCGACCATCGGCGAGGGGACCGTGCCGGGGTGGTTCGCCGCCGGCGCGACCGCATCGCGCGCCGGACCCGCCGTCCCGATCGCCGGCAGGGCGCTGCCGCCGGACGCCGGCGACGGCGCCGGCGCGGCGACCGGGACGGTGACGGCGGGCGCGAGGTTGCGGGCAACCCGGATGCGCAGATCGCCCTTCTCGACCTCGATCTCGGACAGGCCGGTGTCGGCGATCAGCTTCGCGAGCTCGCGCACGAGTTCGGTGTCGAAAGGGATGTCCTTGGCCATTCCAAGCCTTGCCGTCTCAATGATTCGGTTTCGCGCGTTCGCGCAGGACGGAACTCACGGCGTCCAGTCCGAGGTGGTAGCTCACGACGCCGAAGCCGCAGATCACGCCGACGCAGACCGGCGCCAGCATCGAATGATGGCGGAAGGGCTCGCGGGCGTAGACGTTGGAGATGTGGACCTCGACCGCGACGGCGCCGCTCCCCGCGATCGCGTCCCGGAGAGCGATCGAGGTGTGGGTGTAGGCGCCGGCGTTGATCACGACGCCGGCACCGGCGAGGCCGGCTTCCTGGATCCAGGTCGCGAGCTCGCCCTCGGTGTTCGACTGCCGGCAGGTGAGCGTGATGCCGGCCCGCTCGGCGTGCTCCTGCAACCGACGCTCGATCTCCGCCAGGGTCAGGGCGCCGTAGATGTTCGGCTCGCGCCGGCCGAGGAGGTTGAGGTTCGGGCCGTTGAGGACGTGAACGGCGATCATCTAAGGGGACGCTTCCGACGCCGGCGCACGCCAGCAGCCGCGCTGTCTTAGTCGAAGGGCGGATGGGGGGGAAGGGGAGCGCTCAGCAATCCCCCGCCTTGCGGGCCAAGGCGACGGTCGTCTTCAGCACACTGCCCGGCCGCACTGCCTCACCCCGGCAACGGTCTTGCGCATCGGCTCGAGCCCGACCGCACCGGAGATGACCTCGTCGCCAACGACGAAAGCCGGCGTGCCCGAGAGGCCGAGCTTGTCGCCGAGCACGACGTTCTCCTGGATCGTCGCCTTCACGGCAGGCGATTCCATGTCCTTTTGCAGCTTCGCGACGTCGACCCCCATGTCCTTGGCGAGGGCGATGGCGCGCTCGCCGTTGACCCGGCCGCGGGTCTCCATGAGCTTGACGTGGTACTCGAACAGCTTCTCGCCCTTGAGCTGGCGCTTGACGGCAAGCGCCGCCCGGCTCGCCTCGACCGAATCCGGTCCCAGGACCGGGAAATCCTTCAGCACGACCCTGATCTTCGGGTCGCCCTTGATCAGCGCCTGCAGATCGGTAAGCGCGCGTTTGCAGTAGCCGCAATTGTAGTCGAAGAACTCGACCAGGGTGAGGTCGCCGGACGGGTTGCCGGCCGCGAAGTCGTTCGCGCCGTTGAGCAGCGCGTCGCGAGACTGGCCGAGCGCCGCGGCCTGGGCCGCCTTCTGGGTCTCCTGCTGGCGGCGCTCGAGCTCGGTCATCGCCTCCTGCAGAACCTCCGGGTTCTTCAAGAGATACTCGCGCACGACGTCGCCGATCGCCTGGCGCTGCTCCGGCGTGAAGGGCGCCTGGGCCACGGCGGGACCGGCGAGCGCAAGCGCGCCGGCGAGCGCGAGGCAGCGGGCAAACGGTGCAGATCGGAGGTTCATGGCTCGTCCTTCGGGCGGCTCGGGCTCTCGCCGAGCCGGGTGTGGCCTGCTTCGGCCGGCAGTGGAAGCTTCCATCGTAAAGAAACCGTCGCGGCTCGCTCAGATTTTACCCGGCGGGCGGGCGTTCGCCAGGTGGCAAGGCGCTCGCCGCCGGCGCGATCGCCCGCCGCAAGCCCGCTTGAGCCCGCCGGACCGAGGGGCTACTCACCCCCGGTGCAGCCGATCCTGTCGCCAAAGAAGAAACCCCCTGTCCCGTCCCTGTCGCTGGCGCGGCGGCTCGATCGCGTCGCGCCGTTCCTCGCCATGGATGTCTTGGCGGCGGCCGCGGCAAAAGAAAGGCGAGGGGATTCGGTCATTCACATGGAGGTCGGCCAGCCCTCGGCACCCGCGCCGCGCGCCGCCCGGGAGGCCGCCAGGGCGGCGCTCGATGACGGGCGCATCGGCTACACCGAGGCGCTCGGCATCGCCCCGCTCCGGGAGCGCATCGCCCGCCACTACCGCGAGGCGTACGGGGTCAGCCTCGCCCCGGAGCGGGTGATCGTGACGACGGGCTCGTCGGCCGGCTTCGTGCTCGCCTTCCTGAGCCTGTTCGATCCAGGCGACCGGGTGGCGATCACGGCGCCGGGCTATCCGGCCTACCGCAACATCCTGGCGGCGCTCGACCTTGCGCCGGTCACGATCCCGCTGACGAAGGCCGAGGGCTGGATCATGACCGCCGAGGCCGTCGCCCGAGCGCACCGCGAAGCGCCGCTCGCAGGGGTGCTCGCCATGAGCCCGGCGAATCCCTCGGGGACGATGATCGGGGCCGCGGCCCTGGCGCGGCTCGGCGAGACCTGCCGGGAGCTCGGCTTGTGGTTCGTGTCGGACGAGATCTACCACGGCCTGACCTACGCCGCGCCGGCCACGACCGCGCTCGCCTTCGACGACGACGCCGTCGCGATCAACTCCTTCTCCAAGTACTACTGCATGACGGGGTGGCGCGTCGGCTGGATCGTTGTGCCGCAAAGCCTGGTGCGGCCGATCGAGCGGCTGGCGCAGAACCTCTACATCTCGCCGCCCTACCTGTCGCAGGTCGCGGCGCTCGCCGCCTTCGACGGCCGCGACGAGCTCGAGGCGGTGCGCGAGGGGTATGCCCGAAACCGGGCCATGCTGCTCGACGAGCTGCCGCGGCTCGGGCTGACGGACATGCACCCCGTCGACGGCGCCTTCTACGTCTACGCCGACGTGGCGCGGTTCACGAACGACTCGATCGCGTTTTCGGGGCGCATGCTGGCCGAGGCCGGCGTCGCGGCGACGCCCGGCGTCGATTTCGACCCGATCGAAGGCGCGCACTACCTGCGCTTCTCCTTCGCCGGATCCGAGGACGACTGCCGCGAGGCGGTGCGGCGCCTCGCGGGATGGCTGAGATAGTCCTTGGCTGAGATAGCCTAGGACCCGCCGAGCGCCGCCTTCGCCTTCGACCACCAGCCGGCGCGCTTCGGGCGGTCGGGATCGGGCGGCGTCAGCACGACCGCGACGGGCTCCGGCTCCGGCGCCGAAGGCCGCGCCGGCTCCTCGGGCGCTTGCGGCACGTCGGCGCCGTTCGGAACGGCGGCGGCTTCCGCTGGCGCGCGCGCTGGTGCCGCCTCGGTGAAAGGTGCCTCGGCAGCGCGGTCCGCTGCGACAGGCTCCTCGCCGCGCGGCTCATGGCCGAACTCTCGGGCGAACTCCGGGGCGAACTCCGGCGCTGCCGCCTCGGCCGGCGCCTCGGAAGCACCAGCCTCCGGGCGCGGCTCGCGTCCGTCGCGGCCGCGGTCCTCCCGATCGCGCCAGCGGTCCCGGCCCCGCCGATGCCGGTCGCGGCGCCCGCGGGGGCGCTCGTCCGATCCCTCGGCGCGCGGCGGCGCGGCGTCCTGCGCCCTCTCCGCCGCCTCACCCTCGGAGGTTTCCTCGTCGCCGTTCAGCTCGTCCTCGGCGCCGGCGCCCTCAGGTGCGCCGGCGGCATCGAGGCGCTCCTCGCGCGGCTCGCCGCCGCGTCCGCGGCGACGGCGGCGACG
>JAJKJG010000349.1 GCA_021154065.1 Methylobacterium sp. | reverse complement strand
CGAGGTCGAGCTCAAGGCCGCGCGCGACGCGCGCTATGCGGCCCGCAAGGCGCGTCGGTGATCGCGTCGGGCGCGCCGCGTTCGCGCCACCCTGGGCGGGAGCGCATCCGCTCGCGGCTGTTCGACGTCGTGCTCGTCGTCTGGACGGGGCTGTTCGCCCCGGCGGCGCTCGTGCTTGCGCTTTGCGGCAAGCCGGAGCGGGCCGTGCGGCGCACCGCGCGGGCCTGGGCGCGCGGCACGCTGCGGCTTCTTGGATGGTGCGTCGGCCTGACCTATGTCGAGCTCGGCCAGGAGAACATCCCGTCCGAGCCCTGCCTCATCGTCGCGAATCATCAATCCACCTGGGAGACGCTTGCGTTCCTGGCGCTGTTTCCGGATGTCGCGATCATCGCCAAGCGTGAGCTCCTGACGATCCCGATCTTCGCCTGGTTCCTGCGCAACGCGCCGATGATTCTGATCGACCGCGACAGCGGCACCAAGGCGGTGCGCAAGATGGTCGAGGAGAGCCGCGCCGCGCTCGCCGCCGGACGCTCGGTGCTGATCTTCCCGGAAGGCACCCGGCGCAGCGTCTCGGAGAAGATCGAGTTCAAGCGCGGCATCGAGATCCTGTACGCGAAGCTCGACGCCAGGGTGCTGCCCGTCGCCCTCAACTCCGGCCATTTCTGGTCGCCCGACCAGCCCTACAAGCGCTCCGGCATCATCACGGTCGATTATCTCGACGCGATCGAGCCCGGGCTTGCCGGCGCCGAGTTCACGCGCCGCTCGCAAGACGTGATCGAGCGGGCGCGGCGCAACGCCTTCGGCGAGCTCTGCGAGGCCTGATCGGCAGGCGCCGCGCACGAAGGCAGCGAGGCGTCCTGACTGGCGTGCGGCCGATATCCGGGCCATCCTCATGCCTGGACCGGAAGCGCAGATGACAACCACCTTCAGCCTCGGCGAGATCACGATCCATCGAATCGTCGAGCAGGAGAGCCCGTTTCTGCCGGTGCTCGATTTCCTGCCGGGTCTCACGCCGGAACGGCTCGAGGAGAACCGCGCCTGGCTGGAGCCGCGCGCGCTCGAGCCGGGGACGGGGCGCCTCATCCTCTGCTTCCAATCCTACATCCTGCGCACGCCGGACCATACCGTGCTCGTCGACAGCTGCATCGGCAACGACAAGAACCGGGCGACGCGGCCGAACTGGCACATGAAGCGCGACGACACCTTCATGCGCGGGCTCGCGGCGCACGGCCTCTCGGCCGCGGACATCGACGTCGTCATGTGCACGCATCTGCATGCGGACCACGTCGGGTGGAACACGCGCCTCGAGGAGGGGCGCTGGGTGCCGACGTTCCCGAACGCGCGCTACCTGTTCTCGGACACCGAGCTCGCGCACTGGACGGCGCAGCATGAGAAGGAGGCGGTGCCTGCCATCGCCGACAGCGTGCTGCCGATCGTCGCCGCGAAGCGCGCCGAGGTGGTGCAGAGCGATCATGCCGTCGGCGACTACGTCCGCCTGCTGCCGACGCCCGGGCACACGCCGGGACATTTCTCGGTGCTGGTCGGCAGGACCGCCGAGGAGGCCGTGATCACGGGCGATTTGATCCACTCGCCGCTGCAGGCGCGCTATCCCGAGCTGTCGATGCGGTTCGACTTCGACCGCGATCTCGCAGCCCGGACCCGCCGCGCCTTCCTGGAGCGGTTCTGCGACACCGGCACCCTGTGCTGCACGGCGCATTTCCCCTCGCCCTCGGCGGGCCGCATCGCGCCGTGGGGCGAGGGCTTTCGCTGCGACCCCGTCGCAGCGTGACCTACGGCATGATCTTTTCCGAAAACCGGTAGCCACTTTTCGGGATCATGCTTTATGCGGCCCCGGCCGGGCGCGGCGCCTTCGCAATGGCGTCGGCGATGTGGTCGAGCGCCTCGCGCACCGGCTCCAATCCCTGGACCGCCGTCACGCCGGGGCCGAGCGGCGGCATGATCTTCGCGTCGTTGAGGCAGCTGAACAGCGCGAAGTTGAGGTCGCTCTGCACGCTCTGCTGCAGGTTCACGTCCGAGACGTAGGCGACGAGCTCGAACTCGAGCCAGGTGTCGCCGATCTTCTTGAACACGACGCGGGGCGGCGGGTCCTTGAGCACGTCAGGATGGACGTCGGCGCAGCGGGCGAGGAGCTCGGCGGCGCGCACCGGGTCCTGGTTGCGCAGCACGTTGACCGAGATCGTCACACGCCCGGTGCGATCAGTGCGGACGCGGTTCTTGACGACGCCCGAGATCAGGTTCGAGTTCGGCACGATCAGGGTCGAGCGGTCGAAGGTCTCGATCTCGGTCGAGCGCACGCTGATGCGCCGCACATGGCCCTCGCCGTCGCCGACGACGACGAGGTCGCCGACGCGGATCGGCCGCTCCCACAACAGGATCAGCCCTGAGACGAAGTTGTTGACGATCGACTGCAGGCCGAAGCCGATGCCGACCGAGAGCGCGCCGGCGACGATCGCGATCCGGTCGAGGCTGAGGCCGAGATAGGAGAAGGCGAGCGCCGCCGCGACGAAGAAGCCGAGATAGCCGAAGGCGGTGCGGATCGAGTTGCGCAGGCCGGCATCGAGGTCGGTTGCCGGCAGGAAGGTGGTGTCGAGCCAGCCCTGGACGATGCGCGTGACCGCAAAGCCGATGGCGAAGATCAGGAGCGCGAGGGCGACGGTGGCGAGCGAGATCGTGACCTCGCCGACCCTGAAGCCGAAGAACGCCGCCCGCACCGAGCTCAGGAGATCGGCCGAATCGACGCCCCAGGGTGCGAGCGCCAGCATGACCGCCGCGATGATGAGGACGATCCGGCCGATGCCGTTGGTAAGGAGCGCGATCTGCTGGAGGGAGCGCCGGCGCAGGCCGGTGTTGGCCTGGAGAATGGTGGCGATCCGGGTCTCGCCGCCAAGCGCGCCGGTCGTGAACTCGTCGCCGAACGCCACCGCGACGAGCAGCGTCGCCAAGATGAGCCCGATCCAGACCAGCTGATCGACGAGGAAGGTCGCAAAGGCGACATAGCCCAAGAGCACGCTCGCGATCACCGCCGCAACGGCGCTCCAGCCGAGGACCCGCACCGGCCAGCCGACATCGGTCTCGGTCGGGAGATAGGGGCCGAAGCACTCCTCTTCCTCGCTGCCGGTCGTGGCGAAGCGGCGCAGGAGCTCGGCGAGCGTGAGCGCGGCGAGAAGCGCGAATATCCCCTTAGTCGCGACCGACAGCGGCAACGCGGCGGCGATCGCCTGGTTCAAGGCCTCGAGCACCTTGCCGACCGCAATGACGACGGAGATCGCGAGCACAAAGCTCGACGTGCGCTCCGCCGGGCGATCGCCGAGCGCGACAAGACGCCAGCTCGGCCGGCCCGGTGCGAGGATCGCTTCGGCGAGCGCGCGGGTGAACGCCACAAAGGCAAGCCCGCCCAAGAAGGCGGCGACGAAGCGCTCGACCCGCGGCAGCATCAGCCCGGTCGCGTCGAGCACCGTATAGACGAGATAGCTTCCGCCGGCCGCCGGGAGCGCGCCGACGGCGAGCACGCCAAGCGCGGCGAGGAGCCGGTTCATGCGGGTCGGCTCTGCGGCTGGATCGCGGTGGATGAGGCGCGGCGCGATGTAGCGCCGGCCGGCGTAGAGCGCGACCGCAAGCCCGATGGCGAGCCCGACGATGAGGAGGACGCCGGGCGTCGCGTTGCGCCGGATGCGCTCGTACCAGCTGTCGAGCAAGAGCCCGAGGGCCGCCCTGTCGCGCGGCAGCGAGCGGTAGACCGCCGACCACAGGTCGGGGCTGAGGATGCCGGACGAACGCTGCATCAGCGCGCGGGCGAAGGCCGAGCGGCGCCGGTCGCTGATCTGTGTCCCGATCTGCTCCGCCTGGACGAGGAGGGCGCGGGCAAGCCGCTGGGTCTCGTCGATCTCGACGACGGCCGCTTCCCGCTCGGCGCGCTCGCGCTGGACGTCGGCGCTCGGCTGGGCCGCCTCCTCCTTCGGTCGCGCGCCGAGCTGCTCGAGGCGGGCGCGGGCGGCGTCAAGCCGCGGTTGAAGCTCGTCGACGACCTCGCGCAGGCTCTGCCAGATCGGGTCGACCTCCTGGCGCAGCCGCTGCAGGTCGGCATCGGCGAGGTCGCGCCCGGAGAGCGCCGCGTCCTTCTGGTCGAGCTCGAGCTTGAAGGCATCGAGCTTGCCCCGCAGCGCCTTCGTCTCGACCGAGACCTCGAGCGGCGCAGCATCGGGCTTAGCCGGCGCGCTCGCCGGCGCCTGCGTCGGCGGGTTGGCTTGGCCGAAGGCAGCCGCCGGGCCGAGAAGGCCGGCTGCCAGGACGAGCCGGACGAGAACCTTACGCATCGGTCTGCCCCGCTTCGTCCGATCGCCGCCACCGGCAATCTAGCGGCGCTTCGGTGCGGAAACCCGGACGGCAGAGCCGCCCTCCACAACGAAAAGGGCGGCCAGGCCGCCCTTTTTCCGACCGGGATAAGGGCCGGGCTACTCTTTCTTGGGTTGATGCAGGGAATTGTCCGTCGTGCCGGATGGCGTCGTCGAGCCCGTCGTCATGTCGCTGCGCAACGGATAGGCGGGATTCGCCGGTGGCGTCCGGGCTGTCGGGTTGGCGGAGCCCGCCGGCGACCCCGTGACCGCCGTGCGCGAGGCATCCTGGCTGGTGCTGTCGGGCGAGGTCGAGCCGGCCCAGAACAGCATCGAGAAGAGGTAGAGACCGATCAGCGCGAAGGCGCCGATCAGCACCATGAGGACGGGACGGCCGCTCGGCCCCTGTCGGGCCTGCGCATCGGATTCGACAATCCTGGGCATAACTCTCTCGTTCCGGTTCTCGGGCGCCGAGCGGCGTGCTGATTAGACAGGCAACGCGGCAGCAAAACCGCCGGTTCCGCCCGCCGGCGCGAGGCTTTCATGGGCAGTTCAGGAAGCCGGATCAGAATCCATGCCGGCTCGGCGCCGACATTCGCGCCCTGCATGCCTGGGGGCGGGCCGGTGGCTTCGCCCCCGAGCACATCTGCGCCGACGCGTGTATGGTCGCGCGCGATTCGCGGCCACCGGGTTGCGCCGGCTTGCCCGAAAACATCGGCAGTGACCTGCGTTCGGCGCCTGGGGCGCCATCGAGGGGACGCCCCGAAGGACCTGTGATGCCCGCCTCCCGTCTCAGCCTCGATGGAACCTGGGAGTTCCTGCACGTCTCCGACGATCGCCCGTCCGGGCCGGCATCGGTGCGCGCCATCAACGTGCCGGCGCCCTGGCAGGCGCAGTTCGCGGATCTACGCATGCGGGCCGGCATCGGCATCTACCGGCGGCTCGTCGACATCCCGGCCGAGTGGCTCACCGATCACGTCTGGCTGCGCTTCGGGGCGGTGTTCCACAATTCCAGGGTCTGGGTGAACGGCGCGCTCGTCGGAGCGAACGAGGGCGGGTTCCTGCCGTTCTCCTTCGACGTGACGCAGCACCTGCGGCCGGGCGAGAACGAGATCAAGGTCAGGGTCGACAGCCCGACCGACAACCCGGCCGAATTCCCCGATTCGCCCTTCGCCGAAATCCCGTTCGGCAAGCAGAGCTGGTACGGGCCGCTCTCGGGCATCTGGCAGCCGGTCCATATCGAGCGCCGCATCCCCGATCACGTGAAGCAGGCTCGCATCGTGCCGAAGCGCGAGACCGGCGAGGTCGCCGGGGTGGCTGTTTTCGCGAGCCCGCTCGCGGAGGCGACGGACCTCAGGATCGAGGTGCTCGACCCGGCCGACGCCTCGCTCCTCGTCTTCACCGTGACGGCGATGCCCGGCGCCGCACGCATGCCGTTTGAATTCCGGGTCGGCGAGGTCCGGTCCTGGTCGCCGGCGGAGCCGAACCTCTATCGGGTACGGATCGAGATGCTGCGGCGCGGGGCCTCGCTCGACGCCATCGAGGAGCGCTTCGGCTTTCGCACCATCGAGACCCGCGACGGCAAGCTCTACCTCAACGGCGAACCGCTCTATCTCAGGGGTGCCCTCGACCAGGACTACTATCCGGACACGATCTGCACCGTGCCGTCGGTGGAATTCCTCGAAGACCAGTTCCGCAAGGCGAAGGAGCTCGGCCTCAACTGCCTGCGCTGCCACATCAAGGCGGCGGACCCGCGCTACTACGAGGTCGCCGACCGGATCGGCATGTTGATCTGGACCGAGCTGCCGAACGGCGGCATGGCGACCGAGCGCTCCCGCGGCCGCAAGGAGAGGCTCCTCAAGGGCATCGTCGACCGGGACGGCAACCATCCGTCGATCATCATCTGGACGATCATCAACGAGAACTGGGGCGTCGACCTCGTCCACGACGCCGACCACCGCGAGTGGCTGAAGCAGACCTTCGCCTGGCTCAAGGGCTACGATCCGACCCGGCTCGTGGTCGACAATTCGCCGCTGGCGCCGAGCTTCCACGTCGAGTCGGACATCGCCGACTACCATTTCTACGCCGCGATCCCCGACCATCGCGCCGCCTGGGACAAGTTCGTCGACGGCCTCGCGGACCGCGCGCCGTGGCTCTACGCGCCGGACGCGGTGGTCAGGGGCGACGAGCCGCTGATGTGCTCGGAGTTCGGCAATTGGGGCCTGCCCTACCCGAAGGACCTCCAGGACCAGGGGGGCGCGGAGCCCTGGTGGTTCGAGACCGGCCACGATTGGGGCGACGGCGTCATGTACGCCCACGGCGTCGAGAACCGCTTCACGGACTGGAGCCTCGACCGTGTCTTCGGCGATCTGCGGCGCTTCGTCAGCGCGGCGCAATGGCAGCAGTTCCGGGCCCTCAAATATCAGATCGAGGCGATGCGGCGGAAGCCGCAGCTCGCCGGCTATGTCATTACCGAGCTGCACGACTGCCACTGGGAGTCGAACGGGCTCCTCGACATGCGCCGCAATCCGCGCGTCTTCCACGAGCTGTTCCACATCGTGAATTCCGACACGGTGATCGTGCCGAAGTGGGATCGGCTGTCGTACTGGTCCGGAGACACGGCCCGGTTCGAGATCGCCGTCGCGCACGGCGCCGGCGCCGCGATCGAGGGCGCACAGCTGTCGATCCGCCTCGGCGACGACGAAAAAAAGTTCAGCCTGCCGCGCCTCGAGGCGCCGGCGGTGCTCGATCTCGGCGCGATCGAGCTTCGCGTGCCGGCCATGGCCGAGGCGGGAATGCGCCGGGCGCATGTCGAGTTGCGCGGCTCAAATGGCCGGCTCATTGCGCACAACCATCTCGACATGGCGGTGCATCCGGCCCGCACCGGGCCGCGGCATAGCGGCGAACGGGTCTGGTCGCCAAACCGCAAGATCCTCGCCCGCCTCCGGGCGCTGGGCTACGACGTCGCGCGGCGGATGGAGGATGCGACTATCGTCGTGTCGAACACCCACAACGAGGCGATCGCCGGCCATGTGCGCGCCGGCGCGCGGCTGCTGCTCCTGCCCGAGGCCGAGGGCGCGCTCCACCCGTTCTTCCCGCATTGGCAGAACGTGAAGATCCGCGCCCGCGCCGGGTCCCCCTGGATGGGCGACTGGGCATCCTCGTTCGCGTGGCTCAGGCGAGCCGATCATTTCGCCGCGCTGCCCGGTGGGCCGCTCCTCGACGAGAGCTTCGACCGGGTCATCCCGGACTACGTCATCTCGGGCTGCAATCTGCTCGATTTCCAGGCCCGGGTATTCGGCGGTCTCGTCGTCGGCTGGATCCACAAGCCGGTGGCGCTCGGAGTCGAGCGCTCCTACGGCCGCGGCCGCATGGCGGCGTCGACCTTCCGGCTGTTCCGGGACGCGCCGATGGCCGACCCGACCGCGACCATGCTGCTCGACCGTCTTGTCGAGCTCGTGGCGGAATCGCGGGAGGCTCGGGTCGAGGAAACGGGGCGCGGCGCGGAGGCCGCGGCGTAGCGCTACTCGGCCGCCACCTGGCGGTATCCGGCCGCGAGCGCGTCGAGATAGCGCGCCGCGTGCAAGGCATCGAGCATCGGCTGGCAGACGAGGCGGTCGCCGCACGGCTCGCGGTGGCAGACCGGATCCCATAGGCCCATCGGCGTCCAGATGTCCGGATCGTGCCACTCGGGCATGCCGAGGATCGGATAGACGCAGACGCCGCGCAGCGGCACGCCCTCGAGCAGCAGGGCCTCCGCCTCGACGGCGACCTCGCCGAGCCAGGCGCCGCGCATGTCGCCGATATGGCTCGTCTCGCTGATGATGATCTCGCTCCGGTAGCGCTCGAAGACCGAGCGCACGAGGTCGCGCAGCGGCAGGCGGCGCCGGTCGTCCTCGGCAAGCGGCGGGATCTTGCCGTCGACGAGCGGGATGCGCCACTCCCACTGGTTCGTCCAATAATAGTTGATGCCGACGATATCGAGGTGATCGCGCGAGCCGCCGAGCTCGGGCATGAGCCGGCCCGCGAGCATGTCCCAGGCCTGGAAGACGAGCCGCTCGTTGAAGTCGCGCGCCTCGTCGGCGAGCTCAGGCCGGCCCTCCGGGCAGGCGACGCGGCAGAGCGGGTCGACGTTGACGATTCGGGCATCAGGACAGACCGAGCGGATGGCGTCGATGCCGGCGATGGCGGCGCGGACGAGCGCGATCTTGAGCTCCCAGCCGCGCTCCTCGCCGTGCGGCGCGAACAGCCCCTTCTCTCCGCCCGCATAGGCCATGAAGGACGGCTCGTTCACCGGTGTGAAATAGAGCGTGCCGCGACTTTCGCGAGCGATGTAGCGGGCGACCGCGGCACAATAATCCGCGAACCGCTCCGGAAACCGGTCGCTCCAGAGGTCGACGTCGCGCGGATAGCCGTAGTGGAAGAGATCCCAGATGACCTCGACCCTGTTCCGGCGCGCCGCCTCGACGAAGGGTGCAAGACTGGAGAAATCGTAGCGGCCGCCGTGGTCGACGAGCGGCCAGCGCACGGTCTCGCGGGCGGCGTGGATGCCGAGCGCCGCGAGGTCGCGATAATCACGCTCGACCGTTCTGTCGTGCCCGGTCGCCGCCACCTGATCGAACCACCGACCGTGGCGGTTATACCCCGTCGAGCCCTCGAAGCCCGCGAGGAAGAAGCTGCGAAACATCGCGCAATCCATTGTGCCCCGAGTCTCTCTAACCATGTTCGGCAAAGCGAGGTTCCCCCGTTGCGAGGCGACCGACCGAGTCGCTCCCGCCGGCAACGAGATCGCGATAGGCGTCGACGAGGGGCGTTCGAACCCGCGCCAGGGCGGCGGCAGGCGCCGGGTCGACGTCCCACAGGCCCATCTGCAGGAGGTAGGCCGCCGGCGGCCGTCGGCCCTGGCGGTAGGCCCAGGCGACGAGGGCGAAGAGCGGCCACCAGGTGTAGCCGAAGACCGGAACGCCCTCCTGGCGCAGCGCGTGGGTGGCCGCGACAGAGGCGTCGAGCCAGGCGCGCCGGCGGGCGAGCGAGCCGACCGACGCCGTCTCGGACACGAAGAGCGGCGCGCCGTAGCGTTCGAAGTAGAGCCGGCCGAGCCGCGATACGAGGTCGCCCGACCCATAGGGCATCCGGATCCGCAGCCGCCCGGCCGCGTCGCGCAGGAGCCGCTTCTGGGTGAACATGGGGTAGAGGTTCATGCCGACGACGGGCAGGTCGATCGCGTGCTCGCGAAACCAGGCGAGGTCGGCCTCCGCGGCTCCGTTGCCGATCAGCCAATCATAAAGCGGATGACCCGCGGCAAGGCGCCCGCTGACGAGGTCGAGAGCCAGGAACACGACCTCCTGGCGCCGCTGCGCCTCGTCCTCGAGGGCCGGATCGGCGGCTTCGAAAAGGTCGGTTGCGTCGACATGGGCCGCGACGATCTCGGGATCGACGGCGCCGAGCGTTTCGACGGTTCGCACGATGCCGCGGCAAACCGCCATCATGACCGAGACGAATCCGCACCAGCCGCGCCGGAAAGGCGGCCACCAGCCGAGCTTGCCGCAATACCAGGCGGTGATGCGCGGCTCGTTCAGCGGCGTGTACCAGAAGACACGGCCCCGGAAGCGCTCGGCGACGCGGCCGGCATAGTCCGCGACGAGCTCGGGATAGGCTGGATTCGCGAAGGCGCCGTCGATCCATCGCGGCAGGCCGTAGTGGACGAGGTCGACGATCGGCTCGACGCCCAGGTCGAGGAGCCGGCCGATGGTCCGGTCGGCGAAATCCCAGTCCCAGCGATCGGGCGCCGGCTGGATGCGGTGCCACGGCACCCCGTAGCGGGCGGCCGAAACGCCGAGCTCGGCGATCAGCGCAAGATCCTCCGCCCAGCGATCGTAGTGCCCGGTGAGCTCGTATTCATCGAGCGTCCGGCCGGTGAGGTGCCAGGGCTCGGTGATGAAGGTGTCCTCGATGCCGGCTGCCCACCAGAACGCGTCGGGGTCGCGCAGGCGCCCGAGCTGCGATCGTTTCGGGAGCGCTTGCCTTTGCATTCCGCCCCGCGCGAGCGCCGGCTTCTCGGCCGTCGCGGAAGCGCGCACGGTCAGGACGCAAGTGCCGCGGCGGACTTCATCACGCGGGCGGGCGAGGTTTCCGCGTCCGCCGGCAGCGCCTCGTTGATGCGGCGGAAGGTGGCGAGCGCCTGGCCGACGATCTGATCCATGTTGTAGTAGCGATAGGTCGCAAGCCGCCCGACGAACCACACGTTCGGGGTCGCGAGCCCGAGGCGCTCGTACTTCTTGAACAGCTCCTGGTTCTCAGGCTTCGGGATCGGGTAGTACGGGTCTCCGACCGCCGAGGGAAACTCATAAGTCAGCGCCGTCTTCGGGTGCTGCTGGCCGGTCAGGTGCTTGTACTCGGTCACCCGGGTGTAATCGTGGGTCTGCGGGTAGTTCACGACCGCGACCGGCTGGTGCCATTCCTTGTCGAGCATGACGTGGCGGAAGCGCAGCGAGCGGTAGGGCAGCTTGCCGAAGCGGAAGCCGAAGAACTCGTCGATCGGCCCGGTGAAGATGACCCGGCGATGAGGCACCAGGTCCTTCACGTCGGCGTAGTCGGTCTGCACCATGATGTTGATGTTGGGGTGGTCGAGCATGCGCTCGAACATCCGCGTGTAGCCGTGCTTCGGCATGAACTGGTATTCGTCGCCGAAATAGCGATCGTCGCGATTGGTGCGGGTCGGCACGCGCGCCGTCACCGACTTGTCGAGCTCCGAGGGGTCAAGCCCCCATTGCTTGCGGGTGTAGCCGCGAAAGAACTTCTCATAGAGCTCGCGGCCCACCTTCGAGACGACGACATCCTCCGAGGTCTTGATCTCGGCGACCTGTTCGGCGCGCGAGGCGAACCAGCCCTCGAGCTCGTCCGAGGTGAGGTTCAGCCCGTAGAGCTTGTTCACGGTGTCGAGGTTGATCGGGATCGGCACGAGCTGCCGGTCGACCTCCGCCAGGACGCGATGCTCGTAGGGCCGCCAATCCGTGAACTGCGAGAGATGGTCGAGGATCTGCTTCGAATTGGTATGGAAGATGTGCGGCCCGTACTGGTGGATCAGCAGGCCGGCATCGTCGTAGCGGTCGTAGGCGTTGCCGCCGATATGCGGCCGGCGGTCGATGACGAGGACGCGCTCGTTGCGCTGGCTCGCGAGACGTTCCGCGAGCACGCTACCGGCAAAGCCGGCGCCGACGATCAGCCAATCGTACACGGGACCTACTCCGCCGCCGTAAGATAAGACGGCGCGGACGCGGCCGGGCGCGCGGCCTCTCCGAGGCCTTCGAGCATCAGCTTGTGCATCGCCGCCCAGGTCTTGTCCCAGGAGCCGGCGGCAAGGTGCCGATCCACCCGCGACAGCCAGGGCTGCCGCGGACGCTCGAGCAGCGCCTCGGCCTTGCGCACCGCCTCGAGCGGCGTCTTGGCGATCTCGACCAATCCCTTCTCGCCGTAGGGGCGCACGACGTCGGTGATCGGCGTCGAGACCACCGGCACGCCGGCGGCGAGGAACTCGGGGGTCTTCGTCGGGCTGATGAAGCGCGTCGACTCGTTCAGCGCGAACGGCATGAAGCCGACGTCCCAGCCAGAGAGGTAGCGCGGCAGATCCGAATAGCTCTTGCCGCCGAGCCAGTGGATGTTGGCGCGCTGCGGCAGGGTCGCAGGGTCGATCTTCACCACGGGTCCGATCATGACGAGGTGCCAGTCGGGCCTCAGATCGGCGACGCCGGCGACGAGATCGATGTCCATGCGCTCGTCGACGACGCCGAAGAAGCCGAGCCGCGGGTGAGGGATCGGCGCCTGGTCGGCGGGCTCGGGATCGCGGTTGCGACGCGCCTTCGCGAAATGGTCGAAGTCGATCGAGGACGGGAAGCCGTGCACGTTGGCGTGCCGGTTCCGCTTCGCCTCGTAGAGGCTCATGCCGCCGGTGAAGACGACGTCGGCGCGCCGGAACAGCTCGGCCTCGTTGTCGATCATCTCCTGCGATGCGCCGCGGAAGGCGGACAGCTCATCCATGTTGTCGTAGACGCAGAGATCGCACTCGAGATGGCTGGTGAATGCCATCGCCATCGGCGTGTAGTACCAAAGGATGCGCGGCGATTCAGGCTCGCGGGCGAGAAGGCGGTCGATCAGCCGGCGCTGCCACGCGGTCACGTCGCGCTCGCTCAAGCCCTCGGGCAAGACCGGCGTCGCGATGGTGATGCCGCCGGGACGTTTCGACACGTCCATGCGCGGCCGCGCGCCCTTCTCGAAGAGCGGCTCCTCGATCTGCAGCACGCGATAATGCTTGGCGGCGCGGCTCAACAGATGCTGCGGGCGCTGCCAGACGAAGTCCCAGCGAAGATGGGAGAAGCAGACGAGCAATGGGGCGGGAGCGTCGGCGTAGCCGGATGCAAAAGAGACGGGCGAATGGGCAGGCGAACGCTCTTCCATGGGCCATCCTTGCGTTGACGCGACAGCGTGTTCGGACGGAGCAAACGTCCGGGGAGG
>JAJKJG010000348.1 GCA_021154065.1 Methylobacterium sp. | reverse complement strand
TGCGGCTCGCGGCCCTCGACGGTGCGGCAGGCGGCGACGAGCGCCTGGCCGATGACCTGCCCGCCGAAGACGCGCTGCCAGCCGACCTGCGGGCTGTTGCCGCGGAACAGGTTGATCTCGAGCCGCTCGAGATCGAGGATTTGAAGAAGATCGTCGACGGCGCGGGACATGGGGGAGGGCTCGCGAGCGAAGGCCGCCGCATGTGGACGGGCGGCTGAGCGGCCGTCAAGGTTCCCCGCCGCGGACAAGGCGCGCGCGGCCATACGCGCACCCTCGACGTCCATCAGGACGACCAGCTCAATGAAGCTCAGCTCGAGAACGCCGCGACCACCGTGTCGATGGGAAGGAACAGGGTTCGGCTGTCCTCCGGATATTCGATGAACTCGGCGCAACTCATATAGAAGCGCTTCGCCGCATCGTCCTTGGCGTGGACGAGCACTGCCCCCATGCCGACGCTCTGGGAGGCAAGCGCGATACGGCGTAGCGCGTCCGAGAGGATATCGGTTCCGACTCCCTTGCCGGCATGATTGCGGCTGACGGCAAGCCGCCCGATCACCGCCACCGGGATCGTGTCTGGTGCGTTGCGCCGAATCTTTCCGGGCGCGGCCGCGCGTTCCACGGCCCCGGCCGAGATAGAGAAATAGGCGACGACCCGGTTGCCTTCGCAGACCACGTAGGTGCGGGAGAAGCGGCTTTCGTTTTTCAGGGCGCGGTGACGAAGCCATTCGTTGAGCGCCGGCTCGCCGCAATCGAATGCCGAAAGATCATGTTCGCCGGTCAGGGGAACGGGAGCCGACAGTTGCAATTCGGGCGTTCCGACTCGTCTCTTATTTCCGCCATGCCGGAACTCGGCGCAGGAGCGACCGCAGCTTCGGTCCCGGCGCTGGAGGATTGTCCAGCGCGTCCATGAAGTCGTCATAGTGATCGGCGCCGAGCACAAAAAGCCGCTGGTCCAGCAGCACCTCGATCGCCTGCCGCCGGGCGCTCTCGATCATGAACTCCGTGCGGGTCTTGCCGAGGATGGTCGCCGCGTCATCGATGAGCCGCCGGGTCTCTGTTTCGATACGCAGGTTGATGCTGCCCTTCGTACCGGACGCCGAAGAGCGCTCCACGACCGCAACGTTTGCGGTTCCGAGGCTTTCCGACGATGAAGAGTGGTCCTTTGGCATGACGACAAATATGATTTGTCGTATCCACAATGTCAATACGCGCGCACAGCTCCGAGCTGCGTCGCGGCGCGCCAGAACCGCGGCAGCACGTCGATTTGAGGCAACCGCCCGCC
Source organism: Methylobacterium sp. (assembly GCA_021154065.1). Next base: position 12,553 of record JAJKJG010000348.1, on the reverse strand, counting down.
CGTGGCCGAGCCGCGAGCGGGCGCGCCGGGCCCTACTTCTTCATATGCTTGTCGAAGAAGGCGGCGATCTCGGCGAAGACCTCCTTCGTCTCGGGCGCCGTGTCGTCGCGCAGGTAGTGGGCATGCGACTGGCCCTCATAGACCTGAAGGATCGAATCGACCCCGGCCTGGCGGAGCTTGCGGTGGACGCGCACCGTGTTCGAGAGCAGGAGGTCGCGCGTGCCGCTCGTCAGGATCGTCGGCGGGAAGCCCGCCATGTCGCCGTAGACGGGCGAGAGCAGCGGGTCCTTGAGGTCGCGACCGGCGGCGTAGACCTTGGTGCCGGCGTCGCAGAAGCCGTCGCGCGACACGAGCACGTTGTCGATCATCTCGTTGGTGTAGAAGGTGTCGCCGGCCTTGGTCACGTCCGACATCGGCGTCCCCGAGGCGATGGCGCCTGGCATCGGCACACCGTCCTGCCTCGCCTTGAGCGCCATCTCGAGCACCAGCGCGCCGCCGGCCGAGGTGCCGAAGATCGCGACCCGGCCCGGATCGGTGTTTTTCAGCGTCGCCTTCCAGACCGTCATGCCGTCGTCGAGCGCCGCCGGGAAATAGGCTTCGGGCGGCATGCGGTAGTCGACCGAGATCACCTTGGCGCGCCCGAGCGACGCCATCAGCATCGCCTCGGGCAGCCCGGCCTCGCCGCCGTTGAGCACGTAGCAGCCGCCATGCATGTGGATCAGCACGCGCTCGCGGTTCTCGGGCGCGATCGTCTCCGGCGTGACGATGAACGCCCGGACGCCGTCGATCGTCGTCTTCTCGATCCTGACCTTCAGACGTTCGGTCAGGCCCGGGAGATTGCGGATCGTCCCGGCGGCGCCGGCCTCGGAGACTGGCTTCCACTCCTCGCCGGTCTTCGGCAGGACGTTCCAGCCTGGGCGGAGCGGCGCCGCGATCAGCTTCTGCACCTGCGGGCTCACCGTATCCGGCACCGGCAGCGAGCGGGTCGGGACCTCGAAGCCGCCATTGCTCGCCGGCTGGGCGATGGCGCCCGGCGCGAAGGCGGCAATCCCGACGCAGATCGCGCCGATCAAGGCGCGCAGATCCAAAGACGAACGACGTGTCATCAAGCTTCCTCCTTGGCCCGTCGCGGCCTGCTGCTTTCGCAAGGCGCGGGGCGCGCCCGCATCATAGGCGGTCCTGGGGCCGGGACTGGGATCACAAACGCGTAAGGCGCGGCTCGCCGGGGCTCAGGCCTTGAGCCGGTAGCCGGTCTTCAGCATCCAGCCGGCGACCGCGAGGCAGAGCGCCAGGAAGATGAGCGTCATCGCGAGGCTCAACGCGACGCTGACGTCGGCGACACCGTAGAAGCTCCAGCGGAAGCCGCTGACGAGATAGACCACCGGATTGGCGAGCGTCACGGCGCGCCAGAACGGCGGCAGCACGTCGATCGAGTAGAAGCTGCCGCCGAGGAAGGTCAGCGGCGTCACGATGAGGAGCGGCACGAGCTGAAGCTTCTCGAAGCCGTCGGCCCAGATGCCGATGATGAAGCCGAACAGGCTGAATGTCACCGCCGTGACGACGAGGAAGAAGGCCATCCAGAACGGATGCGCGATCTTGAGCGGCACGAACAGGGCCGCCGTGGCGAGGATGATGAGGCCGAGGATGATCGACTTCGTCGCCGCCGCGCCGACATAGGCGAGCACGATCTCGAAATACGACACCGGTGCCGAGAGCAACTCGTAGATCGTGCCGACGAACTTCGGGAAGTAGATGCCGAAGGACGCGTTGGCGATGCTCTGCGTCAACAGCGACAGCATGATCAGGCCGGGGACGATGAAGGCGCCGTAGGAGACGCCGTCGATCTCGGCGATGCGCGAGCCGATCGCCGCCCCGAAGACGACGAAGTACAGCGAGGTCGAGATCACCGGCGACACGATGCTCTGCAGGAGCGTGCGCCAGGTGCGCGCCATCTCGAACAGGTAGATGGCCTGGACGGCGTGCAGGTTCATCGCCGCTCCCTCACCAGGCTGACGAAGATCTCCTCGAGCGAGCTCTGGTCGGTGTGCAGGTCCTTGAAGCCGATGCCGGCGGCGTTGAGGTCGCGCAGGAGCGCCGTGATGCCGGTGCGCTCGCCCTGCGTGTCGTAGGTGTAAATGAGCTCGTGGCGGTCCGGCGAGAGCGCGAGGCCGTAGCCGTCGAGGGCCTCGGGCACGCGCTCGAGCGGCGCCTGCAGGTGCAGCGCCAGGCGCTTCTTGCCGAGCTTTCGCATCAGCTCGGCCTTCTCCTCGACGAGGATGAGCTCGCCCTTGCTCATGACGCCGATGCGGTCGGCCATCTCCTCGGCCTCGTCGATGTAGTGCGTCGTCAGGATGATGGTGACGCCGGTGTCGCGCAGCCGGCGCACGAGGCGCCACATGTCCTGCCGGAGCTCGACGTCGACGCCCGCCGTCGGCTCGTCGAGGAAGAGGATCTGCGGCTCGTGCGACAAGGCCTTGGCGATCATCACCCGGCGCTTCATGCCGCCGGAGAGCGTCATGATCTTGCTGTCCTTCTTGTCCCACAGCGACAGGTCGCGCAGCACCCTCTCGATATGGGCCGGGTTGCGGCGCTTGCCGAACAGGCCGCGGCTGAAGCTCACCGTCGCCCACACGGTCTCGAAGGCGTCGGTGGTCAGCTCCTGCGGCACGAGGCCGATCTTCGCGCGCGCGGCGCGGTAATCCGCGATGATGTCGTGCCCGTCGGCCGTGACGGTGCCGGCCGTCGGGTTGACGATGCCGCAGACGATGCTGATCAGCGTCGTCTTGCCGGCGCCGTTCGGGCCCAGCAGCGCAAAGATCTCGCCCGGGCGGATCGAAAGATCGATGCCCTTCAGCGCCTCGAAGCCCGAGGCATAGGTCTTCGACAGCTTCGAGATCGCGATGATCGGTTGCATGAGACGGATTGAGGGAAAGCGGCGGCCTGCTATCTAGGCGACGGCGCACGGTTTGGCGACACGCGGCGCGCGGGCGGCGCGGCAGCTGATCGCCATGATCGATAAGTACGAGGGCGAGCCGTGATCGATACCAGCCGGTATCCGGCCAGAGTCTTCTGGAGCGACGAGGACGAAGGCTCCATCGCGGAGGCGATCGATCTGCCGGGGTGCTCCGCCTTCGGCGACACCCAGAGTGAAGCGATCATCGAGCTCCAGAATGCCATCAAGGCTTGGATTGAGGCGGCGACTGCGGCCGGGAACGCGATTCCGCCGCCGCGGCGCAAGGTCGCTTGAATGCGTCAACGCAGTGCCGTCCGGATCGCATCCCTGCGGTCTCAGGCCGGCTGCAGGGCGAGGCGTTCGACCGGGCGTTCCCGGATCGGCCAGTTGATCAGCGCCGCGAACAGGCCGAGAGCGATCGAGATCGCCCACATGAGATCGTAGTTGCCGCGCAGATCGTAGAGCCGGCCGGCGCCCCAGCCGCCGAGGAAGCTCCCGACCTGGTGGCTGAAGAACACGATGCCGTAGAGCGTCGCCATGTATTTCGGCCCGAAGATGTAGCCGACGAGCCCGCTCGTCAGCGGCACCGTGCCGAGCCACAGGAAGCCGAGCGCGGCCGCAAAGGCGAGGACGCTGACCCACGACAGCGCACGATCAGGAACACGGCGAAGACCGCCGAGCGCAGGAGATAGAGCAGCGCCAGCATGTCCTTGCGCTTGTGCCGCGAGCCGAGCCAAGCCCACAGCAGCGAGCCGAAGATGTTGAACAGGCCGACGAGCCCGATCGCCCAGCCGCCGAGCTCGAGCGGCGACACCGTGATGCCGAGCGCCGTCATGCCGACGCCCTTGTCGGAGATGTAGGCCGGCAGGTGCAGGCCGACGAAGGCGACGTGGAAGCCGCAGACGAAGAAGCCGACGGTGAGGAGCCAGAAGCTGCGGCTGCCGAAGGCCTCGTGGAGCGCCTCGCGGCTCGTCTGCGCCGGCGCGGTCCCCGGTCGCGCCGGCGCGCCGCCGCGGTCCTCGCGCAGGCCGAGCGTCAGCGGGATCATGACGATCGAGCCGAGCGCCAGCACCAGCATGGTCAGGTGCCAGTCGCCGAGCCGCTCCTGCAGGAGCGAGGCGATCGGCACCACCGCGAACTGTCCGAACGAGCCCCCGGCGGTCGCGACGCCGAGCGCGATCGAGCGCTTTTCCGCCGGCGTTTGGCGCGTGATCGCGCCGAAGATCGGCCCAAAGCCCGCCGCCGCCATGCCGACGCCGGTGAGCGCGTTGCCGAGCGTCAGGAGGACGCCTTCGGTCGCAGCCGCGATCATCAGCATGCCGGCGACGTAGACGGCGCCGCCGGCAGCGACGGTGCGCGCCGTGCCGAAGCGGTCGGCGACGTTGCCGACGAAGGGCGACAGCACGCCCATCAAGAGCATCGACAGCGCGTTGCCGAACGACCACAGCTCGCGCCCGACCTTGAGGTCGAGCGCGATCGGCTTCTGGAAGATGCCGAAGCTCTGCCTCGCCCCGATGCCGATCGTCAGGATCACGGCGCCGCAGATCACAGGCACCCAGAAGCTGCGCGTCGGAGCGGGGTCGGCTGAAGTTGTTGGCATGACTGTTCCGTCTCTCGCCCGCCCGGGGCTCGCCTGCGCTGCCCAGCTTAGCCGATGGCGGGTGCCGCAGGCGGGGGCGGGGGCGGATAAAGCATGTTCTTCACCGCTCGTGCGTTAGCCGCCCCAAGCGCCATTAGCCCGAATGACAAGACGACGAATATCGCCAAAAACACCGTGAACGCCAGGTGGACGTGCCTATAAAGCGGGTCGCTCTTTGCAAGCCTGATCATGTCCAGCCCGATCAGCAGGACGAAGATGACGAACGCGATCACGACGGCGTTGACCATGTAGCTGTGCCAGGAAGTGAGCTTGCGATATTCGACCTTGCATTCAACAATCGCCCTCTGCTGCCCTTCGTCGCCCTGGAGGACATTCAATTCGGTTTTCTGACGAAGCGCCACTACGTCGCGCAACCACTGGCTTAGTTGAAGGTAGAAGAAGCTGCCGATGAGGCTGGCCAGAGTGAGCATCAGCCCCACTGTCGAGAGCGGATTCGTCGGCGTCACGGCTTCTCCTCGCGAATGAGCGTCAATATCGCCAGCGCCGTTTCGGCGGTTATCGAAAACCACCTGCGACGTAGCCGTACCGCACGATCAGTTCCTCGTAGCCTCCGCGGGAGAGGCTGAGATCAAATCGCTGGGTTCGGGCGGCCTCCTTCGCTGCGGCGGCCTTGGCCTTTGCTTCGATGCCCTCCAAGGCGCTGACGACCTCGATACGGGCGGCGGAACGCCAATGCGCCGAGCGGCGGGCTCGCAGCAGACGAGCAAGGTACTGCGCGCGCGGGAGCGAAAAGCCGAAACGGTCATAGATGCTGCGCGCCTCAGGCTGCTCATCGACGAAGATTTCCTCGTACAGCCGCGCCAACCAGTATTCGGCCTGCTCGCCTTGGCTCTCGAATCGTCGCTCTCCGACGATCCACTCCAAGGCGAGCTCGGTAGCCACAGACGCGAGTCGCTGCTTCAGCGCGTCTTGGGCGGCTTTCGAAGCTTGGACGCCAAGCTTCGCCTGGGCCCGGCTCGAGAGGCTCTTCAGCCGTTCTTCGACCTCAGCCATTCACGTCCCCTTTACGGAGAGCACGGTGACTTCAGGGTTCCAGATGACGGAGTTCGATTCCGAAGGCGCCGGGGCTTCCTGTGCATCTGCATAGGCAAGCCAGTATTCCGAAGGTGGGGTCCGCCAGCGCAATCTCGTCATGCCTTGGAAACCCGTTGTCGCGCGTCAGGACGACGATGTCGATTTCATGCCGCCGGCTGTTATCAGTGGCGCTTACCTTCCCGCAGCCCAGGGTTTCGAACTCTATATCGGCGAACAGCCAAAGGCCATCGGCGGGTCATGGGAAGAACACATGAGGGATGACAGCGCGTGCCGGCGGGAGCAGAAAGAGCCGTGGCCGATCGCCTCGACAAATCCGAAACCATACCGGCCGGCTGGCGCGTCGCCATCGCCGGCGGCGGCGTCGCGGGATTGGCGCTGGCGCTGGCACTGAAGCAGGCGCTCGGCTCCGCGCTCGAGGTGGCGGTCTACGATCCGGCGCTCGCCCGCGATCCCGCCGGCGACAGGCGCGCCTATGCGATCGCCGCCGGCGCCCGGCGGATGCTCGCGGCGCTCGGGGTCTGGGGGGCGATCGAGGGTGGGGCGCAGCCGATCCTCGACATGGTGATCACCGACAGCCGGGTGTCGGATCCGGTGCGGCCGGTGTTCCTGACCTTCGACGGCGAGGTCGAGCCCGGCGAGCCCTTCGCCCACATGGTCGAGAGCGGCGCGCTCGCGGCGGCGCTGATCGAGGCCTGCCGTGCGGCGGCCGTCGACCTGCACCCGGCCGCGGCCGTAGGCTACGAGGCCAAGGACGAGGCGGTGTGGCTGCGCCTCACCGGCGGCGGCAGCGCGCACGCTCATCTGCTGGTCGCGGCCGACGGCGCCCGCTCGCGGCTGCGCGAGGAGGCCGGCATCGGCTGGGTCGGCTGGTCGTATCCGCAATCGGCGATCGTCGCGACGATCGCGCATGAGCGCGACCATGAGGGCCGCGCCGTCGAGCACTTCCTGCCGGCGGGGCCGTTCGCGATGTTGCCGCTTGCGCCCGGCGGGCCGCTCGGCCACCGCTCCTCGATCGTCTGGACCGAGGACGCCGGAAGCGTGCCGCACCTCCTCGGGCTCGATCCCGAGGACCAGCGGGACGAGATCGAGCGCCGCTTCGGGCTGCGGCTCGGGCGGATCGCGATCGAGACGCCGCCGCAGGCGCACCCGCTGGCTTTCGGCATCGCACGCCGCTTTGCCGCCCCGCGCCTGGCGCTCCTCGGCGACGCCGCGCACGTCATCCACCCGATCGCCGGCCAGGGCCTCAACCTCGGCCTCAAGGACGCGGCAGCGCTCGCCGAGAGCGTCGTCGACGCGGTGCGGCTCGGGCTCGATCCCGGCGGCGACGCCGTGCTCGCGACCTACGAGCGCGCCCGCCGCTTCGACACCTTCGCGATGGGCCTCGTCACCGACGGGCTGAACCGGCTGTTCTCGAATGACCTCCTGCCGGTGCGCCTGATCCGCGATCTCGGATTAGGGTTGGTGGACCGCATGCCGGCGCTGAAGCGCTTCTTCATCCGCGAGGCGGCGGGGCTTTCGGGCGAGGCGCCGCGGCTGATGCGGGGGGAGGCGCTGTGAGGATCAGCCTTTGCCCTTCGCCCGCTCGATCCCCTCCTCGATCAAACGCTTCGCGTCCTCGGCGCTGCCCCAGCGCACGACCTTGACCCATTTGCCGGGCTCGAGGTCCTTGTAGTGCTCGAAGAAGTGCTGGATTTGCTGGACGGTGATGTCGGGCAGGTCGGTGTAGCTCTGGATGCGCTCGTAGCGCGCCGTGAGCTTGCGCGACGGCACGGCGACGATCTTCTCGTCCTCGCCGGCCTCGTCCTCCATCAGCAGCACGCCGACCGGGCGCACGCTCATCACCGCGCCCGGCACGATGGCGCGCGTGTTCGCGACGAGCACGTCGCAGGGGTCGCCGTCGCCGGAGAGCGTGTGCGGGATGAACCCGTAGTTCCCGGGGTAGCGCATAGCCGTGTAGAGGAAGCGGTCGACGACGAGGGTGCCGGCGGCCTTGTCCATCTCGTACTTGATCGGCTCGCCGCCGATCGGCACCTCGATCACGACGTTGACGTCGTGCGGCGGGTCCTTGCCGATCGGAATGGCGTCGATGCGCATGGCGGTCTCCCCTGGCGAGGCGCCTGTCTAAAGCATGATCCCGAAAAGTGGCTACCCGTTTTCGGAAAAGATCATGCTCAAACGAGGAGGGAGAGCGGGATGACAACTCGACGAGAAGTCATCGCGCTCTAGGAGCCGGCAGCGGCGCCGACAAGCCGCAGGCCCTCGCCCGCTCTCTTCGCGAGTCGGCCTCTCCCGCGGGCCGGAGAGGGGGTCAGCGGAAGAGGTAGGCGACCTTCGCCAGGCACGATCCGGCGACGCGGTCGGTCGTCTCGGCGACGACCTTGCCGCCGAGGCGCTCGTAGAAGCCGCGGGCGCGCTCGTTCTCGGTGAGCGACCACACCGCGATGCGCTTGATGCCGCGGTCGATCATGTCGTTGCGGACGCATTTGAACAGCCGCGTGCCGAAGCCGACGCCCTGGTATTCGGGCGCGAGATAGAGCTCGTCGATCTCGCCGTCGGCCGGCAGCGAGCGGTCGCGGCAGCGGCCGTAGGAGACGTAGCCGGCGACCGTCTCGCCGACGTCGAGCACGACGAGCGGGCGGCCGCGTCCGACCGTCGAGAGCCACCAGCGCGGCCCGCGCCGCGCCATCATGCGCTCGAGGGCGATCGCCGGAATGATGCCCTGATAGGCCTCCCGCCAGGCGCTGTCGAAAACGCCCGACAGCGCGGCGGCGTCCTCGGTGCGCGCCCGGCGGATGCTGATGGTCAGTTCTTTCATGGCGATCGGACCTGTCGAGGCCTGCGGTGCAAGACCGCCCGCATGGTCGGGAAGCGTCGCTGCCGAAGCGAAATCTGCGCCAAGGTTACGCGATGGGAAAGCGCGTCCGCGGTGCCGGTCCGCACCCGCCTGTGGAGCGTTGTGAAAAGGCCACAATGGCGCCCCGGGCGGCCTCGTTGCTCCCGAGGCACATCGCTGCTAAGGGCGCGCTCTCCGCTCATCCGGCCTGACCGATTCCGTGCTCGACTCCGGCTGTCGTTTAAGATTGATGAAGAGTGCTTAACCGTTTCTTAAAGCCGGAGCTCCGCTACGCGCGGCGGATGGCCCGCATCGCGCGCTGGGACCGGCCGGTCGGCGGCGGCGCCGGGCGCTTCCGGGCCTGGGCCCATATGGTGCTCGTCGACCACGGCGCCTTCCGACTGTTGTATCTCAACCGGCACCAGGTCTCGCCGAACCTGTGGCGCTCGGCGCAGCCGGCGCCGCATCAGCTCGCCTGGTTCGCCGAGCGCGGGGTGCGCACCGTCATCAACCTGCGCGGCGGGCGCGAGCACGGCTCCTGGCAGCTGCAGAAGGACGCCTGCGACCGGCTCGGCCTCGACCTCGTCGAATTCGTGGTGCGCTCGCGCGAGGCGCCGGACCGCGACACCATCCTCGGTGCCAAGGACTTTTTCGCCGGGCTGCAATATCCCGCGGTGATCCATTGCAAGTCGGGCGCCGATCGGGCCGGCTTCGTCGCGGCGCTGTACCTCGTGATCCATGAGGGCCGCACGGTGACGCAGGCGTTGCGCCAGCTCTCCTTCCGCTTCGGCCATCTCCGCTTCGCCCGGACCGGCATCCTCGATGCGTTCTTCGCGCGCTACCGGCACGAAGGCGAGGCGAAGGGCATCCCGTTCCTCGAATGGGTCGAGCGGAGCTACGATCCCGAGGCACTCATGCGCGACTTCCGACCGAGCTTCTGGTCCGACGTCGTGCTCGACCGCATCCTGCGCCGGGAGTAGGGCGCCTCACGCCGCCGGCGGAATGTCGTCGAGCACTTGCAGGCGCTGCATGCGGGCATAGGCGCCGCCGCGGGCGATCAGCGCCTCGTGCGTTCCGGCTTCGACGATGCGGCCCGCTTCCATAACCACGATGAGATCGGCGTCGCGCACCGTCGACAGCCGGTGCGCGATGACGAGCGTCGTGCGGCCGCGCATCAGCCGCGCGATCGCCGCCTGGACAAGGCGCTCGGATTCCGAATCGAGCGCGCTCGTCGCCTCATCGAGGAGCAGGATCGGCGCGTCCTTGAGGAAGGCGCGGGCGAGCGCGATGCGCTGGCGCTCGCCGCCGGACAGGCGGTTGCCGCCGTGGCCGACCTGGGCCGCGTAGCCCTCGGGGAGGCGGGCGATAAACTCGTGCGCGGCGGCGGCCTTGGCGGCCTCGATGATCGCCTCCTCGCTCGCGCCCGGCCGGCCGAAGGCGATGTTCGCCCGCACGGTGTCGTCGAACAGAACCACGTCCTGGCTGACGACCGCGATATTGGCGCGAAGCGAGGCCAGGGTCGCGTCGCGCACGTCCGTGCCGTCGATCCGGACGGCGCCGCCGGTGACGTCGTAGAGCCGCGGCACGAGCGACAGGAGCGTCGACTTGCCGGACCCCGAGCGTCCGATCAGCGCCGTGGTCTTTGCCGCCGGCGCGGTAAAGTCGATGCCGTCGAGCGCGACGACGTCGTCGCGATAGCGGAAGCGGACGCGCTCGAAGCGGATCTCGCCGCGCTTGACGGCGAGCGTCGCCGCCTCCGGCCGCTCGCGGATATCGGGGGCCTCGTCCATCTTGGCGAAGGTCCGCTTCAGCGCCGCGCCGGCCTCCTGCACGATGGCGTTGAGGTTGCCAAGCGCCCGGATCGGCTGCGAGGCGAGGATCAGCGCCGACACGAAGCCGGTGAAATCGCCGACCGTCGAGCGGCCGTCGAGGATGCGCCAGCCGATCAGGATCAGCACGGCCGCGACGGCGACGCCGCCTCCGGCTTCGAGGAGCGGATCGAGCCGGCCGCGGGCATTCGCGGCCTTCATCTTGAGCCGCCGGATCTCGTCGAACGCGGTCGCGACCCGGCCCTTCAGATAGCCCTCGAGACCGTAGGCCTTGGCGACGCGGGCGCCGGCGAGGCTTTCAGAGATCAGGCTCGCCATCTCGCCGACCTGTTCCTGCGTACGGGTCGCGACCCGCTTCAGCTTCTGGCCGAGCCGCGCGATCGGATGGGCGATGAAAGGTCCGACCAGCGCCGCGACGAGGGTCAGGACCGGGTCGATCCACAGCATCGCGGCGATCAGCGCCAGGATGGTCGCGACCTCGCGCAGGAACACGGTCGAGAGCCGCGTCAACGCTTCCTTGATGAAGGCGAAATCGGTCGTGAAGCGCTGCGTCAGCGCGGCCGGGCTCTCGCGCCCGAGCTGGGCCAGATCCGCATCGATCAGATGCGCATAGAGGGCCGTCTGCATGTCGGCCTCGATGCGGGTCACGACGCGGTTGGTCAGGACCGTGAGGCCGAGGAGCGAGAAGCCCTTGACCGCCGTGACCGCCACCACGAACAGCGGCGCCAGCATGATGGCGCGCTCGTCCTTGGCCGAGAAGGCGTCGAAGGCCGCCTTGATGAGGACCGGATAGAGCCCGGTCGTGCCGGCGACGAGGACGACGAGCCCGGCGACGGCGGCGAGCTCGCCGCGGTGCGGCCGCATCCACTCCCGCCACAGTCGCCGGATCGCGGGCAGGGTGTCTCCCGAGATCGGCGCGAGCGTTCGAGACATCCCGACCGCGCTATCACGAGGCCGACGCGATCTCAATCGACGCCCGACACCAAAACGGCCGGCGCGAGGGCCGGCCGTCTCAGACGAAAGGGCGTCGCCGACGCGTCTAAGCGCGGCGCAGGCGCGTCACCGGACGCTCGACGTCCGGCATCGCGGTCGGGTCCTCGGCCTCGGGCGCCGCCGCTTGGCTGCCGAGCGCCTGCGAGAGGCTCGCGATGACGTCGTCGATCCGGGCGTCGGCGGTGGTCTCGGCGGCGCCCTCGGCGGCGCGCGGGAAGTTCCGGCGCGGCAGCGCGCGTGCCGCCGTATCCTCGTGTGCCGCGACCTCCGGGGCGGCGGGGCTCGGCTCTTCGGGGCTCGCGAGCCGGCGCAGCGCGTCGATCACGGCGCCGTCGTTCGCCGTCCGCCGCGGCGCCGAGGGCGCCGAAATCGAGCGCGAGCGCCCGAAGCGATCCTCGAGCATGTCGAGAAGCGCCTCGAGGGCGGCGTTCGAGAGCGCCACCTCGCCCGCCGCCGGCAGGCCGCCGAGCGCGATCGCGCGCCGGTCGAAGGCGGCATCGGCCGTCGTCTCGGGACCGAACCAGGGCGGCGAAAGGAAGGTCGCGGCGGCGTCCCGGTCGTCGAACTCGACCGAGACAAGGTCGAGCGCGCCCGGATGCGTGATGCGGTCGACGAGCGCCTCGCGCCCGCCGCCGATCGCAACGCGGGTGCGCTCATAAACGGTCTTGCCGGCGCAGACGTCGAGGAGCGCGTCGGCATGGGCGCGCGGCACCTCGGTGCGCTCCTCCGCCCCGTCCTCGGGCGTGACGAGCACGAGGTGGCATTGGCCGGCCTCGACGAGGACGTGCGAGTTCCGGCCCGATTGCGTCGGGAAGTAGCCCTCGGTCATCCGCACCGAGCCCCTCTCCTTGCGGACGAGGCGCGCGAAGGACGGCGCCAGAAGAAAGCGACGGATGATGGTCATGCGTGATCCTTGCTTTGAGTCCCACCGGCGATTCTTTGGCGAGCCTGTTGATTGCGTCCGGCCGCCTTGTCCTTATCGGTGGCCTCCACCTGCGGCAGCTTCGTGGCGATCCTGTGGTCGGGCGCGGCGTTCGCCCCAAGGCATCGGCGCGCCAAGGCGCTGATTCGGCGCTCGCTCGCGGTGGGACGAGGACGCCCGACGCCCCTCAGAGGGTCAGGGCCCGGGCCGAGAAATGGACCGCTGCCGCCGGCGACGCCGTGAGCCCGTCAAGGCCGTCGAGCAGGGCCTCGATCGAGGCCGGCTTGCCGATCCAGGGCACGCCCGCGAGCTCCGGCGGCTCCTTGTG
>JAJKJG010000347.1 GCA_021154065.1 Methylobacterium sp. | reverse complement strand
GATCGAGCGCCGGCCGGCCTCAGCGCTCGATCCGGACAGCGACCTCGGCGACCGCCTCGTCACGAGCGCCGTCGGCCCCCTGACCGAGGCCGAGATCCGGCAGGCGCTGACGAACGGCCGGTCGCGCGCCGAGCGCTTGATCGCGCGCGGCCTCATCGGCGGCGTCGCCTTGATGCTTCGGGGGCAAAACCTCGTTGCGGCGGCGCCCGCCCTCGCGGCACGACTTGCGAGCCGCGCCCGGGATCCCTGAAAGGCCGCTGTTCCGGCTTCTTCACGCCCACGCCAAGCGCGGATTCTCGCACTCCCGATCGTTTGTGTACGAACGATCTTGTGCTAATGCGGCCTGCCTTCGGCTCGCGCCCGCGCCGGTGAGTGGTTAGCAAGGAGAATCAATCGTGCCCATTGACGCCAAACGGATCGACGCAAAGGGGGGGATAACTACAGTGCCTCTTAGCTCGGAGGACCCCGCTGACATCGACCTAGTAAACGCGCTCGGCGGCAAAGGCCATCTTATGACACTCGGTCAGATCGGCCCCTGGGAGGTCTTGTCCACGTCTGATCGGAAGGACGAAACACTGGTGATCGGTCGGCCGCCCTACATAAGCGACCACCCGAAACGCCGATCGTCCTGTACGTTGGATGATAAGAAGGTCACACGAATTGCAGCCCTGGTTCGCGAGGGTTGGGGGTTGCTCGGCTAGGCTGAATATCCAGCGCCGCCAGCTTGACACAGCGCGTCGGGGTTGCGGAGGAAGAGCGCGGAACCGACGTGCGCGAGCTTGTACATAGGTTCCGAGTTCGCGCTCCGCACGACCCGGAACGACAGAGGACAATATGACGGAGCGCATCGAGACCGATGTCGTGATCGTGGGCGCGGGGCCGGTCGGGCTGTTCGCGGTGTTCGAGCTCGGCCTCCTCGACATCAAGGCCCATCTCGTCGACATCCTGCCGAAGGTCGGCGGGCAATGCGCCGAGCTCTATCCCGAGAAGCCGATCTACGACATCCCCGGCTTTCCGATCGTCACCGGCCAGGGCATCGTCGACAATCTGATGCGCCAGATCGAGCCGTTCCGGCCGGTCTTCCATCTCGGCGAGATGGTCGAGGGCCTGGAAACGCTCGGCACCGCCGCGGCGCCGCGCTTCCGGGTGCGGACCGACGGCGACAAGGTCTTCGAATGCAAGTCGATCGTGATCGCCGCCGGCGGCGGCTCGTTCCAGCCGAAGAAGCCGCCGATCGAGGGCATCGACGCCTATGAGAGCACCGGCGTGCACTATGCCGTGCGCCGGATGGATGCGTTCCGCGACAAGCGCATCCTCATCGTGGGCGGCGGCGACTCGGCGCTCGACTGGACCGTGAACCTGCAGCCTCTCGCAAAGCGCCTCACCCTCCTCCACCGCCGCGACGCTTTCCGGGCGGCGCCCGATACCGTCAACAAGATGCGCGCCCTCGTCGCGGACAGCGGCATGGACCTCAGGCTCGGGCAGGTCGTCGCGCTGAAGGGCCCGGCGCCGAGGCTCGAGGCGGTGGTCGTGCGCCACGACGACGGCTCGACCTCCGAGGTCGCGGCCGACGTGATGCTGCCGTTCTTCGGGCTGACCATGAAGCTCGGCCCGATCGCCGGCTGGGGACTGAACCTGCACGAGAACCTGATCCCGGTCGACACCGAGAAGTTCGAGACCTCGGTGGCCGGCATCTTCGCGATCGGCGACATCAACCACTATCCGGGCAAGCTCAAGCTTATTCTCTCCGGCTTCCACGAAGGCGCGCTCGCGGCCCAGAAGGTCCACCGCTACGTCTTCCCGGAGAAGAAGCTCACCTTCCAGTACACGACCTCCTCGACGAGCCTGCAGAAGAAGCTCGGCGTCGTGCCGGAGAAGCGCAAGCAGCCGGAGGCGGTGTAACATTAGGCACGCCAAAGGGGCCGGTCGCGACCAGCCCCTTCGAGGTTTGCGGCGAGCGCCTCAGTAGCGGCGGCGTTGATTCAGGTCGTTATAGCCGTTGTTGGCCGGCCGGGCGACGCTGCCCGTGTTGGTGACGTCGCGCTTTTTCGAGCGCGAGGCGCCGATGGCGCAGCCCGCCGCCGCGCCGGCGACGCCGTGGCCGACCATGTGGCCGGCGATGCCGCCGACCGCGGCGCCCTTGAGGCACCCGGCCTCCGCCGAGCCGGAGAATGCCGCCGCCGCAAGCAGCGCGGCGGCGCCGAACGCGAGTTCCTTCATGCGAGACCTCCCGGGTTCATAGTCGCCCGATGAACGCGCGCCGTCGCGGCAGGTTCCGGGCGGCTTCGCGCGACGGCCGGTCATGGCCGCGTCGCCGACCCTTTCCCGGCGCCCGCATTCGGGCTACCTCCGCCGCAACCGAAGCGCCGGAGCAGCCCATGAACCAGATCGATCTCAACGGCCATGTCGCGATCGTCACCGGCGGCGCCCAGGGCATCGGCCAAGCGATCGTCGAGCGCTTCGCCGCGTCCGGCGCTACGGTCGAGATCTGGGACCTCGACGGCGACCTCGCCCAGGAGACCGCGACCGAGATCGGCGACACCGTTTACGCCCGCGGCGTCGACGTGACCGACGCCGCGGCGGTGATGCAGGCCGCGAAGGACGCCGAAGCCGCGCACGGACCGATCGACATCCTGGTGACGAGCGCCGGCATCGCCGGCCCGACCGTGAAGACCTGGGAGTACCCGCTCGAGCAGTGGGAGCGGGTCATGAAGATCAATGTCGACGGCACCTTTTATTGCTGCCGCGCGGTGGTTCCGTCGATGATCGCGCAAGGCTATGGCCGCATCGTCACCATCGCCTCGATCGCCGGCAAGGAAGGCAACCCCAACGCCTCGCCCTACTCGGCCTCGAAGGCGGCCGTGATCGCGCTGACGAAATCGCTCGGCAAGGAGCTCGCGAGCCACGACATCGCCGTCAACACCGTCACGCCGGCGGCGGCCCGGACCCGCATCTTCGAGCAGATCAGCCAAGAGCACATCGACTTCATGCTGTCGAAGATCCCGCGCGGGCGCTTCCTCGAGACCCGCGAGGTCGCCGCCATGGTGGCCTGGCTGTGCTCGGCCGAGAACTCCTTCACGACCGGCGCCGTGTTCGACCTCTCCGGAGGGCGGGCGACCTACTGATCCACGCAATTCCCCTTGAGGATGTCACCCCCCGCTCACGAGCCTTTGCATGTGCGTTTCGCCGCACGCCCTGGCGGCGTCGGGGCTGTCGACCTGGGAAACCCGCGTGCCCGGGAAGACGACGTAGGTCACGGCAATTTCCTCAAGCCCGCCGTTGCGCGGATCCGGGTTGATGCCGAGCGCCTTCGCCATCGCATGGGATGCCTCGCCGATGATCGTCTTCGGCCCCGTATCCCCGAACACCCCGTACACGACACGACCATTGAAGATTGCGGCCGCACAGGCGCCGAGCCGGATGCCGGCGTTGCGAAAGTTCCATGTCCCGCTCGGCTGCGGGAGAACGATGTACGGCACCGCTGCGGCGTCGAGCGGCTGGCCGGACGCCGTGTGGAGCGCCGTGTCGGGCTGGAACGACGGATCGGTGCTCCGATTGCAAGTCGCAGTCCTGACGCCGTCGCAGTCGACGTCGAGGTCGGCCTTCCAATGCACCGCGATGCCGTGCCGGCACACCGGAATGCTGCGCGGCCGCCCTTCGTCGGTGGCGAATTTGCCGGCAGAAATCTGCTCGCATGTGGCGAGCTTCGCCAGGATGGCGTCGGCGCTCGGCGGCGTCTGAGCCTGGGCCGCGACGCCGAGGGACACGAGGATGGCGAGGCTGAGCGGTCTATGCATGATGTCCTCCTCACAGGGCGAAACGGAGTTTCGCGACAACGGTATACGCCGAACGTGCGGAGCGGAACGTGAGCGGAACGTGAATCGCTGGACAGCCTGTCGGCCTGAAAACGTGTTCGATATCGAGAGGCTCGGATCCTGAACTGCCCGATGGAGCCGTTTCGGCCTGAGGCCTCCCCTGGCGCCCGCGCCGTGGCGCTCGTCGACGCGCTCGCCCGGCACACGGACGAGCCGGGCCGGCTGACTCGCCTCTATCTGTCGCCGGCCCACCGCGCGACCGCCGAGGCGACGCTCGCGATGATGCGCGAGGCCGGGCTCGAGGCCCGCATCGATGCGGTCGGCAACGTCATCGGCCGCCGCGAAGGGCGGGAGCGCGGCGCACCGGCGCTGATCATCGGCTCGCATCTCGACAGCGTCGTCGACGCCGGGCGCTTCGACGGCCCCCTCGGCGTCGTCGCCGGCATCGTCGCGGCCGAGGCGCTTGCCCGCCAGGGCCCCCTGCCCTTCGCGATCGAAGTCGCGGCGTTCGGCGACGAGGAGAATGTCCGCTTCCCGACCAACCTCTCGACCTCCTACGCGCTTGCCGGCCGCTATCGCCCCGAATGGCGCGACGCCCGCGACGGCGACGGCGTTGCCCTGCGCGATGCGCTCTTAGCCTTCGGCGGCGACCCGGACGCCGTCGCGGCGCTCGCCCGCCGCCGCGAGGACGTCGTCGGCTACCTCGAAGTCCACATCGAGCAGGGCCCGCTGCTCGAATCGAAGGACCTCGCCGTCGGGATCGTCTCGGCGATCGCCGGCATCACCCGCGCCCGCGCGCTCGTGACGGGCGAGGCCGGCCATGCCGGCACCGTGCCGATGGCGATGCGCCGCGACGCGCTCGCGGCGGCGGCCGAGATGATCGCCGCGGTCGAGGGTATCGGCGCCCGGCGCGCCGATACCGTCGCGACCGTCGGCGCGGCGAAGGTCGCGCCGGGCGCCGTCAACGTGATCGCCGGCGAGGTCGCGTTCACGATCGACGCCCGCGCTCCGGACGACGCCGTTCGCGGGCGCATGGTCGCGGAGATCGACCGCGCGCTGCGGGCCATCGCCGAACGGCGCGGGGTCGCCCTCGCGATCGACCCCTTCATGGACTCGCCCGCGACCGCCATGGACCCGGGGCTCGCCGCGATCCTCGAGGATGCCGCCAAGGCGCTCGGCGTTCCGGCGATGCGGCTCGCCTCCGGCGCCGGCCACGACGCCGTCGCGATGGCGACGCTCTGTCCCGTCGCCATGCTGTTCGTGCGCTGCAAGGGCGGAATCAGCCACAACCCGGCCGAGTCGATCGCCGAGGCCGATGCCGATATCGCGGTGCGGGTGCTGATCGAAGCCGTGCGGCGGCTCGCCGCTCAGCCGAGCTGGAACAGGTAAAAGCCGCCGAACCCGACGAGCGTCAGCGCGACCCCGAGGAGCTTCGCGAGGATGAGCGCCTGCCGAAGCGCCGCGCGCTCGCTGTGGCGCACGGCGCCGGCGGCCCGCCCGGTGCCGTCGTTCTCGCCGGCGCGCCAGGGGTGATCCGGCGGGTAGATCATGCCGCCGGCCGGATGCTCGTGCGACAGCTCGAGATGGACGCAGACGAAGAGCGTCGCAACGCCGATGATGGCAACCCCGAGGAAGCCGACGAGCGCGTAGGCGATCGTGACGGCGAGCGCCGCCAGCGACGCCGTCACCAGCGCGAAGGCATATTCGGAGCGCAGGACGGCAAGGATCTCCCGGAGCATCGCGGCTCCTCCGCCGGCTATTCGAGCGCGCCGACTGCCGCCTCGACCGCTTCCACCACCGCGCCCGAGCGGACGAGCTCGAGCGCCTGGCGCATCTCGGTCGCGTACCAGCGGTCGCCTTCGAGGGCCGGCGGGATCGCGGCGCGGATGGCGTCGAGCGCCGCCCGCGTGCCCTTGCCGACCGGGAAATCGCTCGCGATCGGCTCGACGAGGGTCAGGGCCTGCGCCGCCATCAGGAGCTCGCCGGCAACGATCTGCTCGGCGTTCTCGACGATCACGCGCGCCTTGCGCCCGCACCAGGTCGAGTTCGAGACGTGATCCTCGGCGTTGCCCTTGCCCGGGATCGAGTCGACCGAGCCCGGCGTCGCGAGGCTGCGGTTCTCCATCACGAGCGCCGACATCGAGCACTGGACGGTGGCGTAGCCGGTGTTGAGGCCGCGCTT
>JAJKJG010000346.1 GCA_021154065.1 Methylobacterium sp. | reverse complement strand
GGCGCCACACCCCGTTCTTCACCAACTACCGGCCGCAGTTCTACTTCCGTACCACCGACGTGACCGGCGTCGTCACGCTGCCCGAGGGCACCGAGATGGTGATGCCGGGCGACAACGTCACCATGGAGGTGACGCTGATCGTGCCGATCGCCATGGAGGAGAAGCTGCGCTTCGCGATCCGCGAGGGCGGCCGCACCGTCGGCGCCGGCGTCGTCGCCAGCATCATGGAATGAAAGAGCTGAAGAAAACGGCGCGGCCGTCGCAGGCCGGCCGCGTCCTTTCTCGTGAACGGGTCAACCCATGAACGGTCAGAACATCCGCATTCGCCTCAAGGCGTTCGATCATCGGATCCTCGACGCTTCGACGCGTGAAATCGTCTCGACGGCGAAGCGGACGGGGGCGCAGGTCCGTGGGCCGATCCCGCTGCCGACCCGGATCGAGCGCTACACGGTGAACCGCTCGCCGCACATCGACAAGAAGTCGCGCGAGCAGTTCGAGATGCGCACCCACAAGCGCGTGCTCGACATCGTCGACCCCACCCCGCAGACCGTGGACGCGCTGATGAAGCTCGACCTCGCCGCGGGCGTGGACGTGGAGATCAAGCTCTGAGCCCGGAAGGCTTGGAGCTTTAAGAGAAGCGCCTCAGAGGATTCGCACATGCGCTCAGGCGTCATTGCACAGAAGGTCGGGATGACCCGCGTCTTCACGGACGCAGGCGAACACGTCCCGGTGACCGTCCTGAAGGTCGACAGCTGCCAAGTCGTCGCCCATCTGACGAAGGCCAAGAACGGCTATACGGCGCTCCAGCTCGGCGTCGGCAGGGCCAAGGTGAAGAACGTCTCGGCAGCCGAGCGCGGCCGTTTCGCGGTCGCCAAGGTCGAGCCGAAGCGCAAGCTCGCGGAGTTCCGCGTGACCGAGGATGCCGTGATCCCGGTCGGCGCCGAGATCACCGCCGACCACTTCATCCCGGGACAGTTCGTCGATGTCACCGGCACCACCACCGGCAAGGGCTTTGCCGGCGGCATGAAGCGCTGGAACTTCGGCGGCCTGCGCGCCTCGCACGGCGTGTCGGTCTCGCACCGCTCGATCGGGTCGACCGGCGGCCGCCAGGATCCGGGCAAGACCTTCAAGAACAAGAAGATGCCGGGCCATCTCGGCGTCGAGCGCGTGACGACGCAGAACCTGCGCGTCGTGCAGACCGACGTCGAGCGCGGGCTGATCCTCGTCGAGGGCGCCGTCCCGGGCGTCGCCGGCGGCTGGATCTCGGTCCGCGACGCCGTCAAGCGGAAGCTTCCGGCCGAGGTGCCGATGCCGGGCAAGTTCCGCGGTCCGGCCGGCGAAGCTGCTCCGGCGGCGCCTCAGGCTCCGGAGGCCTCGGCCGAGGAGAATGCGTGATGAAGATCGACATCAGCACCTTTGACGGCGGCAGCGCCGGCTCGGTCGAGCTTAACGAGGCGATCTTCGGCCTCGAGCCGCGCCCGGACCTCCTGCAGCGCTGCGTCCGCTGGCAGCTCGCCAAGCGCCAGGCCGGCACGCACGCGGTGAAGAACCGGTCGGCGATCGATCGCACGACGAAGAAGATCTACAAGCAGAAAGGCACCGGCAACGCCCGGCACGGCGCCGCGAGCGCGCCGCAGTTCCGCGGCGGCGGCCGCGCCTTCGGCCCGCAGGTGCGCAGCCACGAGCACGGCCTGCCGAAGAAGGTGCGGGCGCTCGCGCTGAGGCACGCGCTGTCGGCGAAGGCCAAGGACGCGTCGCTCATCGTCGTCGATGACGCGCGGCTTGCCGAGCCGAAGACCGGGGCGCTGAAGGCGACCTTCGGCAAGCTCGGGCTTTCGAACGCGCTCATCATCGCCGGCGCCGAGGTCGACGTGAACTTCGGCCGCGCGGCACGCAACATCCCGAACGTGGATGTCCTGCCGGTGCAGGGCATCAACGTCTACGACATCCTGCGCCGCGACAAGCTCGTCCTAACGCGCGCGGCCGTCGACGCGCTGGAGGCGCGCTTCAGATGAGTCTCGATCCGCGCCATTACGACGTCATCCTGAGCCCGGTCATCACCGAGAAGGCGACCGCGCTTTCGGAGCACAACAAGGTCGTCTTCCGCGTCCGCAAGGACGCGACGAAGCCGCAGATCAAGGAAGCGGTCGAGCGGCTCTTCGACGTCAAGGTGGTGAGCGTCAACACGCTCGTCACCAAGGGCAAGGTGAAGATGTTCCGCGGCACGCGCGGCCAGCGCTCGGACGTGAAGAAAGCCGTCGTGACCCTCGCCGAGGGTCAATCGATCGATGTCACGACCGGTCTCTGAGCAGGTGAAGGGCTGAACCCATGGCTTTGAAGACCTTCAAACCGATCACGCCGGGCCTGCGGCAGCTGGTCATCGTCGACCGCCGCGAGCTCTACAAGGGCAAGCCGGTCAAGGCGCTGACCGAGGGCAAGATCGGCACCGGCGGGCGCAACAACCTCGGCCGCGTGACGGTGCGGTTCCGCGGCGGCGGCCACAAGCAGACCTACCGCTACGTCGATTTCAAGCGCCGCGGGCATCCGGGCGAGGCGGCGACGGTCGACCGGATCGAATACGATCCGAACCGCACCGCGTTCATCGCCCTCATCCGCTACGCCGACGGCGAGCTGTCCTACATCCTGGCGCCGCAGCGGCTCGCCGTCGGCGACGCCGTCGTCGCCGGCGATCAGGTCGACATCAAGCCCGGCAACGCCATGCCGATCGGCAACATGCCGGTCGGCACCATCGTCCACAATGTCGAGCTGAAAGTGGGCAAGGGCGGCGCGCTTGCCCGCTCGGCCGGGACCTACGCCCAGATCGTCGCCCGCGACCAGGGCTACGTCACGCTGCGCCTGAACTCGGGCGAGCAGCGCCAGGTTCACGGCCAGTGCTTCGGCACCGTCGGCGCGGTGTCGAACCCGGACCACATGAACATCTCGATCGGCAAGGCCGGCCGCAACCGCTGGCTCGGCAAGCGCCCGCACAATCGCGGCGTCGCCATGAACCCGATCGACCACCCGCATGGCGGCGGCGAGGGCCGCACCTCGGGCGGGCGCCACCCGGTGACCCCGTGGGGTAAGCCGACCAAGGGCGCGAAGACCCGCTCGAACAAGCGGACCGACAAATTCATCGTGTCGAGCCGGCACGACCGCAAGAAGAAGTAGAGGCGCGACATGGCACGTTCGATCTGGAAGGGACCGTTCGTCGACGGCTACCTTCTCAAGAAGGCAGAGGCCGCGCGCGGCTCCGGCCGCAACGAGGTGATCAAGATCTGGAGCCGCCGCTCCACGATCCTGCCGCAGTTCGTCGGCCTCACCTTCGGCGTCTACAACGGTCAGAAGCACATCCCCGTCTACGTGACCGAGGAGATGGTCGGCCACAAGTTCGGCGAGTTCTCGCCGACCCGCACCTTCCACGGCCACTCGTCGGACAAGAAGGCGAAGAGGAAGTAAGATGGGCAAGGCCGCAACACCCCGGGCGCTGCCTGAGAGCGAGGCCAAGGCCGTGGCGCGCATGCTGCGCGTCTCGCCGCAGAAGCTGAACCTCGTCGCGCAGCTCATCCGGGGCAAGAAGGTCGCGACGGCGCTTGCCGATCTCGAGTTCTCGCAGAAGCGCATCTCGCGCGAGGTGCGCAAGTGCCTCGAGAGCGCCATCGCCAACGCCGAGAACAACCACGACCTCGACGTCGACGACCTCGTCGTCAAGGAGGCCTTCGTCGGCAAGGCCCTGGTGCTGAAGCGTTTCCATGCCCGAGCCCGCGGCCGCGGCGCCCGGATCCTGAAACCGTTCTCGAACCTCACCATCGTGGTTCGGGAAGTCGCCGCCGAACAGGCGTGAGGTGATCTGATGGGTCAGAAAGTCAACCCGATCGGTCTTCGGCTCGGCATCAACCGGACGTGGGATTCGCGCTGGTTTGCCCGCAAGGGCGAATACGCGCGGCTGATGCACGAGGACATCGCCGTCCGCGAAGCGCTGATGAAGCAGCTGAAGCAGGCGGCAGTGTCGAAGATCGTCATCGAGCGCCCGCACAAGAAGTGCCGCGTCACGATCCACTCGGCGCGGCCCGGCGTCGTCATCGGCAAGAAGGGCGCCGACATCGAGAAGCTGCGCAAGCTCGTCGGCAAGATGACCGACGCCGACGTGACGATCAACATCGTCGAGGTGCGCAAGCCCGAGGTCGACGCGACGCTCGTCGCCGAGTCGATCGCCCAGCAGCTCGAGCGCCGGGTCGCCTTCCGCCGCGCCATGAAGCGCGCCGTGCAATCGGCGATGCGGCTCGGCGCCGAGGGCATCCGCATCAACTGCTCGGGCCGCCTCGGCGGCGCCGAGATCGCGCGGATGGAGTGGTACCGCGAGGGCCGCGTCCCGCTGCACACGCTGCGCGCCGACGTCGACTACGGCACCGCGACGGCGTTCACCACCTACGGCACCTGCGGCATCAAGGTCTGGATCTTCAAGGGCGAGATCCTCGAGCACGACCCAATGGCGCAGGACAAGCGCCTGACCGACGAGGGAGGCCGCTCGGGCGGCCGCCGCGACCGCGAGCAGGCAGCTTAAAGAGCGAGAGGGATTTAGAGGTTCGCCATGCTGCAACCCAAGAAGACCAAGTTCCGCAAAGCCTTCAAGGGCCGCATCCGCGGTCCCTCGAAGGGCGGCACGGAGCTCAATTTCGGCCAGTTCGGCCTCAAGGCGCTTGAACCGGAGCGGGTGACCGCGCGCCAGATCGAGGCGGCGCGGCGCGCGATCACGCGCCAGATGAAGCGCCAGGGCCGGGTCTGGATCCGCATCTTCCCGGACGTGCCGGTGTCGCAGAAGCCGACCGAGGTGCGCATGGGCAAGGGCAAGGGCGCGCCCGAGTTCTGGGCGGCGCGCGTCGCGCCCGGCCGCATCATGTTCGAGATCGACGGCGTCCCCGAGGACATCGCCCGCGAGGCGCTGCGCCTCGGCGCCGCGAAGCTGCCGATCAAGACGCGCTTCATCCAGCGCATTGCCGAGTAGGGAGGGGAGCTCATGAAATCGACGCAGCGGCTCTCGGACCTCAAGGCGATGTCGCCGGACCAGCTCCAGGACCAGCTCCTGGCGCTGAAGAAAGAGCAGTTCAACCTGCGCTTCCAGCGCGCGACGGGACAGCTCGAGAACACCGCGCGCGTGCGCGAGGTCCGCAAGGACATCGCCCGCGTCCGCACGCTGACGCGGCAGAAGCCCGCCGAAGCGAAGGCTTAGGAGATCAGGGATGCCGAAACGCGTATTGCAGGGCGTCGTCATCAGCGACAAGCAGGACAAGACCGTGGTGGTCAAGGTCGAGCGTCGCTTCACGCACCCCGTCATGAAGAAGACGGTGCGGCGCTCGAAGAACTACCACGCCCATGACGAGGCGAACGCCGCCAAGACCGGCGACAAGGTTCTGATCCAGGAGTCGCGCCCGCATTCCAAGCTGAAGACCTGGGAGCTCGTGTCCGGCGGCAAGGCCGGCGAGGGCTCCGGGATCCTCGACAAGGTGAAGGCGCTCGTCGGGCTCTCCGACAAGGGTTGAGCGCGTCTGGAGCGCGCCCCATATGGGCGGCTCCCCCGCGCGAAGGCTGGGCTTTGCCCGGCGCGAGTTGAGAACGCCCGGCAGGGCTGCCCTCAAGGCGAGGGCTTCCTGCCGCGGCGGACGGAAAGGCAGGGGACGTCAGATCCCCATCAGGCGCAGTCCGGCCGGCAATCGTGCCCGCCGGAAACCGGTCTGAAACAAGGAAAGGGATCAAGCCATGATCCAGATGCAGACCAATCTCGACGTCGCCGACAATTCCGGCGCGCGCCGCGTGATGTGTATCAAGGTCCTCGGCGGCTCGAAGCGCAAATACGCCGGCATCGGCGACATCATCGTGGTGTCGGTGAAGGAGGCGATCCCGCGCGGGCGCGTGAAGAAGGGCGACGTCATGAAGGCGGTCGTCGTGCGCACCGCAAAGGACGTCCGGCGCCCCGACGGCTCGGTCATCCGCTTCGACAAGAACGCCGCCGTGCTCATCAACGCCCAGAAGGAGCCGATCGGCACCCGCATCTTCGGGCCGGTGCCGCGCGAGCTCAGGGCGAAGAACCACATGAAGATCATTTCGCTCGCGCCCGAGGTGCTGTGATGGCCGCGAAGATCAAGAAGGGCGACAAGGTCGTCGTCACGACCGGGCGCGACAAGGGCCGCACCGGCGAGGTCGTCCAGGTGATGCCCAAGGAGGAGCGCGCGCTCGTCCGCGGCGTCAACATGGTCAAGCGCCACCAGCGCCAGACCATGAACCAGGAAGGCGGCATCATCTCCAAGGAGGCGCCGGTCCACCTGTCGAACCTCGCCTATGCGGACCCGAGGGACGGCAAGCCGACGCGCGTAGGCTTCAAGGTTCTGGACGACGGGCGCAAGGTGCGGTTCGCCAAGCGCTCGGGGGAGCTGATCGATGGCTGAGAAGCAGAAATCCGACGCCCCGAAGGGCGACAAGGCGAAGCAACCGAGGCCCCAGCACCCGGGCGGCGTCGAGCCGAAGGCGAAGGCCGCCAAGGGCGCCGACAAGGGCGCCGACAAGGGAGCGAAGCCGGCGGCCAAGCAGGCGAAGCCGAAGCAGTCGCTCGCCGGCTACACGCCGCGCCTGCGCAAGCACTACGACGAGGTCGTGCGCCCGAAGCTCGTCGAGGAGTTCGGCTACACGAACCCGATGCAGGTTCCGGGGATCGAGAAGATCACGCTCAACATGGGCGTCGGCGAGTCGACCGCGGATTCGAAGAAGGCGTCGGTCGCGGCGGCCGACCTCGCCCTCATCGCCGGCCAGAAGCCGGTGATCACCAAGGCCCGCAAGGCGATCTCGCAGTTCAAGGTGCGCGAGAACATGCCGATCGGCGCCAAGGTCACCCTGCGCAAGGTGCGGATGTACGAGTTCCTCGACCGGCTCGTGAACATCGCGCTGCCGCGGGTGCGCGACTTCCGCGGCCTGAACCCGAAATCGTTCGACGGGCGCGGCAACTACGCCCTCGGGATCAAGGAGCACCTCGTGTTCCCGGAGATCAACTACGACAAGGCCGAGGCGGTGTGGGGCATGGACGTCGTCATCACGACGACGGCCAAGACCGACGCCGAGGCGAAGGCGCTGCTGACCCATTTCAACTTCCCGTTCCGGCAGTGAGATCGACGATCTCAGACGCGGACACCGGAGAGAGGCCCCATGTCGAAGAAAAGCTCAGTTGAGAAGAACAACCGGCGCAAGCGCCTGGTCAAGCAATACAAGGGCAAGCGCGAGCGGCTCCTCGGCATTGCCAATGACGAGTCGAAGACCATGGAGGAGCGCTTCGAGGCACGCCTCAGGCTCGCGGAGGTCCCGCGCAACGGCAACCCGACCCGCATCCGCAATCGCTGCGAGATGACCGGCCGGCCGCGCGCGTATTACCGCAAGCTCGGCATGTCGCGCATCGCGCTCCGGGAGCTCGGCTCGAAAGGGCTGATCCCAGGCCTCGTGAAGTCGAGCTGGTAGGGGAGCACGACAATGGCGATCAACGATCCCGTGGGCGACATGCTCACCCGTATCCGCAACGCGCAGATGCGCCGCCGCGGAAACGTCACCACGCCCGGCTCGCGGCTGCGCGGGCGCGTCCTCGACGTGCTCAAGTCCGAAGGCTTCATCCGCGACTACTCGACGACCGAGTTCGGCAACGGCCGCACCGAGTTCAACATCGAGCTGAAATACTTCGACGGCCAGCCGGTGATCCGCTCCGTGCAGCGGGTGTCGAAACCCGGGCGGCGCGTCTATGCATCGGTCGACACCATGCCGCGCGTCGCCGACGGCCTCGGCATCACCATCGTCTCGACGCCGCAGGGCGTGATGGCCGATCACGAGGCGAGAGAGAGGAACGTGGGCGGGGAAGTGCTCTGCAAGGTCTTCTGACCTGCAAGGCGCCCTCGACCCCAACCACGGGAGACCAGGAATGTCTCGAATTGGCAAGAAGCCGGTCGCGGTGCCGTCCGGCGTGACGGCGACCGTTTCCGGCCAGACGGTGAAGATCAAGGGCCAGAAGGGCGAGCTGTCCTTTGTCGTGCCGGAGGAGGTCTCGGTGGCAATGGAGAGCGGTGCCGTCGCCGTCAATCCGCGCAGCGAGTCGAAGGACGCCCAGGCGAAGTGGGGCATGTCCCGCTCGCAGCTCTCGAACCTCGTCGAGGGCGTCACCAAGGGTTTCGAGAAGAAGCTCGAGATCAACGGCGTCGGCTATCGGGCGCAGGTCGCCGGCAAGGTGCTGAAGCTCTCGCTCGGCTACAGCCACGACATCGAATACCCGATCCCGGCCGGGATCACGATCGTAACGCCGAAGCCGACCGAGGTGGTCGTCACCGGCATCGAGAAGCAGAAGGTCGGCCAGACCGCCGCCGAGATCCGCGACTTCCGCGGCCCCGAGCCCTACAAGGGCAAGGGCGTGAAGTATGCGAACGAGTTCATCTTCCGCAAGGAAGGCAAGAAGAAGTAAGGGACGTCCGTCATGGCTGAGAGAATAGGGGCCGAGGACCGCCGCAAGGCGCGGGTTCGGCGCGCGATCCGCAAGGCCGCGAACGGCCGGCCGCGGCTGTCGGTGTTCCGCTCGTCGAAGCAGATCTACGCGCAGATCATCGACGACGAGCGCGGCGTCACGCTTGCGACCGCCTCCTCGCTCGAGAAGGACATGCGCGGCAAGCTCAAGACCGGCGCCAACGTCGACGCGGCAAAGGAGGTCGGGCGCCTCGTCGCGCAGCGCGCCGGCGAGGCCGGCGTCAAGGCGGTGGTCTTCGACCGCTCGGGCTATCTCTACCACGGCCGCGTCAAGGCGCTGGCCGACGCGGCCCGCGAAGCGGGCCTCGACTTCTAGATCGGCGGGCGAGAAAAACCCATTCAAGCGAGCGGGCCCCGCCGCCCGCGCAAGTGAGACGGTGACATGGCAAGAGAAGCAAGAGGCGGCGGCCGCCAGGATGACCGCAACAAGGCGGGCGACGGCGAATTCGTCGACCGCCTCGTCCACATCAACCGCGTCGCCAAGGTGGTGAAGGGCGGCCGGCGCTTCGGCTTCGCGGCGCTCGTCGTCGTCGGCGACCAGAAGGGCCGCGTCGGCTTCGGCCACGGCAAGGCCCGCGAGGTGCCGGAGGCGATCCGCAAGGCGACGGACGCGGCAAAGCGCGGCATGATCCGGATCGCGCTGCGCGAAGGCCGCACGCTCCATCACGACGTCAACGGCCGCTGGGGCGCCGGCAAGGTCGTGCTGCGGGCGGCGCCTCAGGGCACCGGCATCATCGCCGGCGGCCCGACCCGCGCCGTGTTCGAGGCGCTCGGCATGCAGGACGTGGTCGCGAAGTCGCTCGGCTCCTCGAACCCGTACAACCTCGTCCGCGCGACCTTCAACGCGCTGAAGAACGAGGATTCGCCGCGCTCGGTCGCGGCCCGCCGCGGCCTCAAGGTCTCGACGCTCCAGTCCCGCCGCCGCATCGTCGACGCCGACGGCGCCGGCGCCGAATCCTGAGGAGGGCGGAACGATGGCTGAGACCACCGTCACGGTCCGGCAGATCGGCTCGCCGATCCGCCGCGACGCCCGCCAGCGCCAGACGCTCGTCGGCCTCGGGCTGAACAAGCTGCATCGCAGCGCGACACTGCCCGACACCCCGGCGGTGCGCGGCATGATCGAGAAGGTCAAGCACCTCGTGCGCGTCGAAGACGCCGCGCGGAGTTAAGGACGGGGCCATGAAACTCAACGACATTCGCGACAACGACGGCGCGACCAAGAACCGGATGCGCGTCGGCCGCGGCATCGGCTCCGGCAAGGGCAAGACCGCGGGCCGCGGCGTGAAGGGCCAGAAGGCCCGCACCGGCGTCTCCATCAAGGGCTTCGAGGGCGGCCAGATGCCGCTCCACCGCCGCCTGCCGAAGCGCGGCTTCACGCCGCCGAATGCCCGCGACCTGAACGAGGTCAATCTCGGCCGCATCCAGGAGGCGGTCGCGGCCGGCAAGCTCGACGAGGGCGCGCCGGTCACGGCGCAGGCGCTCGTCGCGGCGGGCATCCTCTCGAAGCCGCGCGACGGGGTGAAGATCCTCGGCGTCGGCGAGCTCTCGACGAAGCTCTCCTTCGAGGTCGCGGGCGCCTCCCAGTCGGCCCGCGCCGCGATCGAGCGCGCCGGCGGCTCGCTCACCATCCTTGGAGCCGTTGCGGAGGCGTGACCGCCGCCCCACATCCGACCTGAACCGGCGGCGGCCCGCGATCGACTCGCTTGGCCGCCGCTCGCGTGACCGGCGTTCAAGCGGCGCGCATCATTGAGGGCACGACCATGGCCTCGGCAGCCGAGCAGCTTGCGGCAAACATCAATTTCGGGGCGATCGCCCGCGCCGAAGAGCTGAAGAAGCGCATTTGGTTCACGCTCGCGGCGCTCGTCATCTATCGGCTCGGCACCTACATCCCGCTGCCCGGCATCGATCCGGAGGCGCTGCGGCAGAGCTTCGCCAACCAGTCCGGCGGCGTGCTCGGGCTGTTCAACATGTTCTCGGGCGGCGCCGTCGAGCGGATGGCGATCTTCGCGCTCAACATCATGCCGTACATCTCGGCCTCGATCATCATCCAGCTCCTCACCTCGGTCATGCCGACGCTCGAGGCGCTGAAGAAGGAAGGCGAGTCCGGCCGTAAGGTCCTGAACCAGTACACGCGTTACCTCACGGTCGTTCTCGCCGTCTTCCAGTCCTGGGGGATCGCCGTCGGGCTGCAGAGCTCGGGCAACATCGTCCAGGAGGCGGGGCTGTTCTTCGTCATCTCGACCGTGATCACGCTCACCGGCGGCACCATGTTCCTGATGTGGCTCGGCGAGCAGATCACCTCGCGCGGCATCGGCAACGGCTCCTCGCTCATCATCTTCGCCGGCATCGTCGCGAACCTGCCCAACGCCCTCGTCGGGACGCTCGAGCTCGGCCGCCAGGGGGCGATCTCGACAGGGCTGATCCTTGGCGTCCTCGTCATGGTGGTGGCGGTGATCTATTTCATCGTCTTCATGGAGCGGGCGCAGCGCCGGCTCCTGATCAACTACCCGAAGCGCCAGGTCGGCAACCGCATGTATGAGGGCCAGACCTCGTTCCTGCCGCTCAAGCTCAACACCTCGGGTGTCATCCCGCCGATTTTCGCCTCCTCGCTGCTCCTCCTGCCTGCGACGGCATCGAGCTTCGCGACGAACCAGGGCACCGGCATCCTGTCGACGCTGACGACCTATCTCGGCCATGGGCGGCCGCTCTACATGCTGGCCTACGCGGGGCTGATCATCTTCTTCGCCTTTTTCTACACGGCGATCGTGTTCAATCCGCAGGAGACCGCCGACAATCTCAAGAAGCACGGCGGCTTCATTCCCGGCATCCGCCCGGGCGAGCGCACCGCCGATTTCATCGACTACGTGCTCACCCGGATCACCGTGATCGGCGCCGCCTACCTGACCGTCATCTGCCTGATCCCGGAAATCCTTGTCTCCTACGCGGCTTTGCCGTTTTATTTCGGCGGCACCTCGCTTCTGATCGTGGTCTCGGTCACCATGGACACCGTGGCGCAGATCCACGGTCATCTCCTCGCCCACCAGTACGAGGGCTTGGTGAAGAAGGCGAAGCTGCGCGGCGCGCGGCGCCGATAGGACCAACTCTCCGGCTCGGGAGAGACGGTCGAACGCGCGCGGGCGAGGCCGGGGCGGCCATCGCCCAAGAGCGCCCGAGAGGGCAGGGGGCGGGGGCTTCGATGAGGATCATCCTTCTGGGGCCGCCGGGGGCGGGGAAGGGGACGCAGGCCGCTCGCCTCGTCACGCGCCACGGCATCCCGCAGCTCTCGACCGGCGACATGCTGCGCTCGGCGGTCGCTGCCGGTACGCCGGTCGGCCTCAAGGCCAAGGCGATCATGGAATCGGGCGGGCTCGTCTCGGACGACATCGTGATCGGCATCGTCGCCGAGCGCATCGACCGGCCGGACGCCCGCAAGGGCTTCATCCTCGACGGCTTCCCGCGCACCGTCGCCCAGGCCGAGGCCCTCGACGCGATGCTCGCCGAAAAGGGTCTGGGGCTCGATGCGGTGCTCGAGTTCAAGGTCGACCAGGGCGCCCTCATCAAGCGGATCGAGGGCCGGGCCGCGGAAACGAGCGCCCGGGGCGAGCCGGTCCGCAAGGACGACGATCCCGAGGTCTTCAAGACCCGGCTTGCCGCCTACAACCGCGATACCGCCGTGGTTGCTCCCTATTACAAGGCGCGCGGCCAGCTCGTCGAGATCGACGGCATGCGTCCGATCGAGGAGGTGGCGGAGGCGGTTCGTCGCGCCCTCGCGCCGGCCGGAAGGGTTGACGCCGCGACCGCGAGGCATTAGATGCCACGCCTCCAGCAGAACACCGGATCGTCCCGGAGGCTTCGCGAGAAGCCGTCCCGGGCTTTCTTTGCTTGATCAGCAGCCGCGCGAGGGCCGGGCTCCACCGGACGCGCGACAAGAACCGCTTCGCGGCCGCTCGGCGACCGCGACTACATGGAGACGGACACGTGGCCCGCATCGCAGGCGTCAATATCCCGACCAACAAGCGCGTCGTGATCGCGCTCCAGTACATCCACGGCATCGGCTCGCGAAAGGCCCAGGAGATCGCCGACAAGGTCGGCATCCCGCCCGAGCGCCGGGTCAGCCAGCTGACTGACGCCGAGGTGCTCCAGATCCGCGAGACCATCGACCGCGACTACGTCGTCGAGGGCGACCTTCGCCG
Organism: Methylobacterium sp.; assembly: GCA_021154065.1. The sequence continues at coordinate 4,012 of JAJKJG010000346.1, read as the reverse complement.
CGAGGTGTCGATGAACATCAAGCGGCTCATGGATCTCGGCGCCTATCGGGGCCTGCGCCACCGCCGCGGCCTGCCGGTGCGTGGCCAGCGCACCCACACCAACGCCCGCACCCGCAAGGGCAAGGCGAAGCCGATCGCCGGCAAGAAGAAATAACCGTAATCGGCCGTCGGCGGTGGGCAGTCGAAGGGGATCGCCCCGACTGCCGACTGCCGACTGCCTCCGTTAGTCCCGAGCGCCTGGCATCACGGGCGCGCCTGAAGGATCAGAGATGGCCAAAGAAGCAACCCGCGTCCGCCGCCGCGAACGCAAGAACATCGTTTCCGGCGTCGCCCATGTGAACGCCTCGTTCAACAACACCATGATCACCATCACCGACGCGCAGGGCAACACGATCTCGTGGTCCTCGTCCGGCTCGATGGGCTTCAAGGGCTCGCGCAAGTCGACCCCCTACGCGGCGCAGGTCGCAGCCGAGGACGCGGCGCGCAAGGCCGCCGAGCACGGCATGCGCACGCTCGAAGTCGAGGTTTCGGGCCCGGGCTCCGGCCGCGAATCGGCGCTTCGCGCCCTGCAGTCGGCGGGCTTCACGGTGACCTCGATCCGCGACGTGACGCCGATCCCGCACAATGGCTGCCGGCCGCGCAAGCGCCGCCGCGTCTGACCGAAATCCGCACAGGGCGCCCCCCTGTAAAAACGCTTGAGAAGGCAGGCCAAGGGGCTTGCCTTTACCCGCTGAGAGGTATCGCCGTGGTTATCCAGAAGAATTGGCAAGAGTTGATCAAGCCGAACAAGCTCGAGGTTGCTCAAGGGGACGATCCGAAGCGGGTCGCGACGCTCGTCGCCGAGCCGCTCGAGCGCGGCTTCGGCACGACGCTCGGCAACGCGCTGCGCCGTGTGCTGCTGTCCTCGCTCCAGGGCGCGGCGGTGACCTCGGTGCACATCGACGGCGTGCTGCACGAGTTCTCGTCGATCCCGGGCGTGCGCGAGGACGTCACCGACATCGTCCTCAACATCAAGACCATCGCCATCAAGATGCAGGGCGAGGGCACGAAGCGCATGACGCTGCGCAAGACCGGCCCCGGCGTCGTCACGGCGGGCGACATCAACGTCGTCGGCGACGTGCAGATCCTCAACCCCGACCTCGTCCTCTGCACCCTCGACGAGGGCGCCGAGATCCGCATGGAGTTCACGGTCGCGATCGGCAAGGGCTACGTCCCCTCCGAGCGCAACCGCCCCGAGGACGCGCCGATCGGGCTGATCCCGGTCGATTCGCTGTTCAGCCCGGTCCAGAAGGTGTCGTACCGGATCGAGAACACCCGCGAGGGCCAGATCCTCGACTACGACAAGCTCACCATGACGATCGAGACCAACGGCGCCATGAGCCCGGAGGATGCGGTCGCCTACGCGGCGCGCATCATCCAGGACCAGCTCCAGATCTTCGTCAACTTCGAGGAGCCGCGCAAGGAAGAGGCGCCGTCGCTCGCGCCGCAGCTGCCCTTCAACCCGGCGCTGCTCAAGAAGGTCGACGAGCTCGAGCTCTCGGTCCGCTCGGCGAACTGTCTCAAGAACGACAACATCGTCTACATCGGCGACCTCATCCAGAAGTCCGAAGCCGAGATGCTGCGGACCCCGAACTTCGGCCGCAAGTCCCTGAACGAGATCAAGGAAGTGCTCGCCGGCATGGGCCTCCACCTCGGCATGGACGTCCCCGGCTGGCCGCCGGAGAACATCGAGGACCTCGCGAAGCGCTTCGAGGAGCACTACTGACAACACCTCTCCCGTGCGCGGGAGAGGTCGAGTCGCCGGAGGCGACCGGGTGAGGGCAGCCCCCACGCTCCCCTCACCCCGGCCCTCTCCCGCAAGCGGGAGAGGGAGCAAAGCAAACACCGGCCGGCCCTTGGCACGGCGGCCGTAAGCAAAGGAGAAAGCCATGCGTCACGGTTTCAGGGGCCGGCGGTTCAACCGCACCTCCGAGCATCGCCTGGCGATGTTCGCCAACATGTCGGCAGCCCTCATCAAGCACGAGCAGATCGTCACCACCCTGCCGAAGGCGAAGGACCTTCGCCAGGTGGTCGAGAAGCTGATCACGCTCGGCAAGCGCGGCGACCTCCATGCGCGGCGCATCGCGATGTCGAAGCTGCGCGACCACGACATGGTGCGGAAGCTCTTCGAGGTGCTCGGACCCCGCTACAAGGAGCGCAGCGGCGGCTACTGCCGCGTGCTCAAGGCCGGCTTCCGCTTCGGCGACAACGCCCCGATGGCGGTGATCGAGTTCGTCGACCGGGACGAGGAGGCGAGGGGCAAGGATTCCGGCCCGTCGCAGAAGGCGGAGACAACGGAGAGCGCGGCAGCGTAGCCTCGCTCCACTCGGGCCTCACGATCGAAGGGCAGCCTCGCGGCTGCCCTTTGTTTTTGGGGCGGAGGGTCAAGCGCGTGCCGGCTCTGCCGCTCGATGGCCTTGCCTGTCTTGCCGCCACGGGCGACATTCCGGCGCCCCGCAAGGCTCAGCCGACAGGAGCGTGCCCGTGAGCCTCGAATTCCTGATCACCTCGTTCATCGTCGTCGTCTCGCCCGGCACCGGCGTCCTCTACACGCTCGCGGCTGGGCTCTCGCGCGGCGCGCGGGCGAGCGTCGTCGCCGCCTTCGGCTGCACGATCGGCATCGTCCCGCACATGGCGGCGGCGATCATGGGCTTGGCGGCGCTCCTGCACACGAGCGCGCTCGCCTTCCAGGTCTTCAAATACCTCGGCGTCGCCTATCTCCTCTACATGGCCTGGAGCACGCTCCGCGAGCGCGGCGCCTTGCGGGTCGAGAAGGAGGCCGGGGCCCGCTCCGCCGTTCAGGTCACGGTGACCGGCATCCTGATCAACATCCTCAATCCGAAGCTGTCGATCTTCTTCCTGGCCTTCCTGCCGCAGTTCGTGAGCGCCGGGGAGGCGAACCCACTGTCGCGCATGCTGGCCCTGAGCGGCGTCTTCATGCTGATGACCTTCGTGGTCTTCGTCGGCTACGGGCTGTTCGCCGCCTCGATCCGCGACCACGTCATCTCGCGTCCGCGGGTCCTGACCTGGATGCGCCGCAGCTTTGCCGGCGCCTTCGCGGCGCTTGGCGCGAAGCTCGCCCTTGCCGATCGCTGACGGGGCGTCCGAGCCCCGCAACGGCTCGTCAACGCGGCTCGTGTAGCCTCGTCCGGTGGAGGCCGGGACGGGCATGCGGGTCGTGGTCATCGCCGATTTCGCCGATGCCGGCGGCGGCGCGCAGCGCGTCGCGCTCGAGTCGGCGCGCGCGCTCGCCGAAGCCGGCGTCGCGGTCACCTATGTGCATGCGGTAGGCGAGAGCGGCACGGCCGCCCTTGGGCATCCCCTCATCGAGGACATCGGCTTCGGGCTTCCCGACGTCTGGGACCAACCGGCCGCGCAGGCGGCGCGCAGCGGCATCTGGAACGGGCGCGCGGCCGCACGGCTGAAGCGCGTGCTCGCCGGCCTCCCGCCGGGACCGGCGGTGATCCACCTCCACCAGTGGACCCGCGCCTTCTCGCCGGCGATCCTGCCGGTCGTGTTCGCCTCGGGGGCGCCGGTCGCGATCACGCTGCACGACTACTTCCTCGCCTGCCCGAACGGGGTCTACTACCGTTTCGACAAGGCGGAGCCCTGCACGCTCGTACCGCTGTTGGCGCGCTGCGTCGCCGCGCCCTGCGATCCGCGCAGCTACGCCCACAAGGCAGTGCGCGTGCTCCGCACCGCGCTGACGCGCCGGGCGATCCGCGGCCGGCGGCTGCACCTCATCCATGTCTCCGATCGCGGGCAGGCGACGATCGCCCCGTTCCTGCCGGACGGCGCCATCAATCATCGCGTCGACAATCCGGTTGCGCTCGAGCGCGGGCCGCCGGCCGAGATCCGCCACGGCGCCCGGGTCGCTTTCATCGGCCGGCTCACCCGGGAGAAGGGCGCCGACCTCGTGGCGCAGGCGGCGCGCGACGCAGGTCTCCCGGCGCTCTTCATCGGCGACGGGCCG
>JAJKJG010000345.1 GCA_021154065.1 Methylobacterium sp. | reverse complement strand
TGGATCACGGCGCCGGTCGTGACCATCTCGGTGTAGAGCCGGGTTCGGCGCGAGAGGAGGCGATGGAAGAACCGGCAATGCCGGTCCGTCCAGTCCATCATCGGCGCGACCGAGAAGCGGATGTCTTCGGTGAGCAAGGAGCTCATGGCGGGGAGATAACGACGGCGGTCGCCGGGTGCAACGTACGCGCGACAGACGGAATGCGCGCTTCGCGTTCTTGGACGCGGGAATTATAGACGATTTTGCGGGGGTAGCGGGATCGCCGATCAGAAGCTGCTCAGCGCCAGCATGGCAAGGCAGAGGCATGCGGTCGAGGTGAGGAAGCCGAGGGCCGCGCGCTTGAAGGACGGGGCGGGCTCAAGGGTCTCTGCGGCGGTCATCTGCATTCTCCCCGGAGGCTTTGCGAGCCTGTCGACGGGGAGAATGGCGACGGCTTGTGCGAGCGGATGTGCGCTGGCGCACCTCTCCGGCGGGGCCGCGGCTTAGCCGAGCAGAAGCGCGAGCCCGAACGGATGGACGAAGCCCGCCGCCAGCCCGAGTGCGGCGTCGGCCAAGTCGTGCGCGGCGGCGCAGCCATGGGTGAGCGCGGGCGTCGCAGCCGCGACGAAAAGCCCGACCGTCAACGCGGTGTCTCCCGTTTCCCTCGCGCGGTGAGGCAACTTCCGGGCCGTCAGCCCAGGGTGATTCGAAGTCAACCAGGAGCATGACCGCCGTTCCGTCATGATGAAAATGCCTCCTCGTTTGACCGGAATCCGAGCCCCCAAGAAGGGGCGGCTGTTTCGTCATGATGGAAGTGCGTCGGGCTCCAACATCATGAAAGTGCGTCGGCTCCGCACCCGTTCATAAAACGAATCGATGACCCGGCCGCCGCAGCCGCCGCCTCCGTCACGCAGCTTTGGCGAGCCCGCCCGCCTCCTCGACGAAGCGCGCCACCGCCTCGACGCCCTCGCCGGAGCGCAGATTTGTGAACACGAAAGGGCGCGCGCGCCGCATCCGCCGGGAGTCCTCCTCCATCACGGCGAGGCTCGCGCCGACATGCGGCGCGAGGTCGATCTTGTTGATGACGAGAAGGTCGGAGCGGGTGATCCCGGGACCGCCCTTGCGCGGGATCTTCTCGCCGCCGGAGACGTCGATGACGTAGATCGTCAGGTCGGCGAGCTCGGGCGAGAAGGTCGCGGCGAGGTTGTCGCCGCCGGACTCGATGAGAACGAGGTCGAGCTCCGGAAACCGCCGCGCCATGGCGTCGATCGCGGCGAGGTTGATCGAGCAGTCCTCGCGGATGGCGGTGTGCGGGCAGCCGCCGGTCTCGACGCCCATGATGCGCTCCTCGGGCAGGGCGCCGGCGACGGTCAGGATGCGCGCATCCTCCTTGGTGTAGATGTCGTTGGTGATGGCGCAAAGGTCGTAGCGCCCGCGAAAGCGCTTGCAGAGCGCCTCCATGAGCGCCGTCTTGCCCGAGCCGACCGGACCGCCGATGCCGACGCGCAGCGGACCGTGCGGGGAGGCGCTCATGACCGGAACAGCCGCGTGTACTGGGTCTCGTGACGCAGCGCCGCGAGATCGGACCGGAAGGCGCAGCCGCCGAGATCGTCGAGGCTCGCTTCGATCGCCGAAGCGGCAAGCCGCCGGACCTGCGGCACGAGCGCCGCGGTGACGCGCTGTCCGTCGGTCTGGCCGACGACCCCGAGCCGCACCGCGGCCGAGACCAGGGACGAGACGAAGTTAAGTCCGAACGCCTCCAGGGCCGGCTCGAGTGGGATTTCGTGGCCGGCCGCCGCGACCGCGACTGCCACCGGGTAGGCGACCGGCTCGGACCACACCTCCTTCAGGAGGGCCATCGCCGGGCAGGACCAGCTGCGAAGGATCGCGCCGACGAAGGCATCGCCTTGCGTCGTCGTCTCGAGCTGGCGCTCCGGGGAGGTCGCGAGCGCCAGCGCGAGCGCGGCGATCTCGGCGAGCGTTGCGCCGTCGCCGTTGCCCGAGGCCCGGTAGGCCGCCGCGAACAGGATGGCATCGTTTCGGGCCGAGCCGAAGGCGAGAAGACTGCCGAGCCAGTCCTCGAGGCTCGCCGCGTCCGTCAGATCACCGGCCTCGTGGGCCCATTCGAGCCCGTGCGAATAGGCGAAGGCGCCGACCGGGAAGGCCGGCGACAACCAGACCATCAGCGCAAGGTGCGACCCGCTCATCGGTGGTCGTGCTTGTGGCCGTGCTCGCCGTGGTTGTGATGCCCGCAGCCTGGCCCGTGCTCGTGATCGCTATGCCCGGCATTATCATGATGATGAGCATGATCATCATGATGATGGGGTGCATCATCGGGTTTGCGACCGTGATGATGCGCATGATGCGCATGATGCGCATGGCCGTGGTCGTGGCCGCAGTCGGGCTCGTAGGCGCCGCGCTCGGGGCGGAACGGGCGCCGGACGGGCGTCGCCGTGCAGCCCTGGCCGCGGATCATCTCGGCCAAGACGTGGTCGTCCTCGATCCAGATCGCGTCGGCGCCGATCTCGGCCGGCGTGTGCCGGTTGCCGATGTGCCAGGCGACCCGCATCAGCCGCAACGGATTCTCGGCCCTGATCTCGAGGAGCGCCTGGGGCGCCGCCTTCACTTGCACGAGGCGCCCGTCCTCGAGCCGCACTGCATCGCCGTCGGCAAGCGCCGCCGCCTTATCGAGGTCGAGGAGGAAGTCGAGCCCGCCCTCCCCTTTCAGCGCCACGCGGCGCCGGTGCCGGCCCTCATGATCGAGGACGACCGTGTCGGCGACCCGGTCGGGCTTCACGGCGGCCTTGCGGACGACGGCGGTGGCGCGGAGCATGCGAACCTCTAAAACAGGAAATACCGCTGCGCCATCGGTAGCACCTTGGCGGGCTCGCAGACCAGAAGCTCGCCGTCGGCCGTGACGCGGTAGGTCTCGGGGTCGACTTCGATGTCGGGGGTCGCGTCGTTGTGCACCATCGAGGCTTTCGAAAGCCCGCGGCGCACGTTCTCGACCCCGACGAGCTCCTTTTCAAGCCCGAGCCGCGCCTTCACGCCCTTCGCTAAGGCCGCCCGGGATACGAAAGTCAGCGATGTCGCGGTCCGTGCCTTGCCGAAGGCGCCGAACATCGGCCGGTAATGCACCGGCTGCGGCGTCGGGATCGAGGCGTTGGGGTCGCCCATCGGCGCCGCGGCGATCGCCCCGCCCTTGATGACGAGGTCGGGCTTGACGCCGAAGAAGGCCGGCGACCACAGCACGAGGTCGGCGAGCTTGCCGGCCTCGACCGAGCCGACGTGGCGCGACACGCCGTGCGCGATCGCCGGGTTGATGGTGTACTTGGCGAGATAGCGCTTGACCCTGAAGTTGTCGTTGCCGCGGCCATTCTCCTGCGGCAGCGGCCCGCGCTGCGCCTTCATCTTGTGCGCCGTCTGCCAGGTGCGGATGATCACCTCGCCGATGCGGCCCATGGCTTGGCTGTCGGAGGACATCATCGAGAGCGCGCCGAGATCGTGCAGGATGTCCTCGGCGGCGATCGTCTCCTTGCGGATGCGGCTCTCGGCGAAGGCGAGGTCCTCGGGGATCGCCGGGCTCAGGTGATGGCACACCATCAGCATGTCGAGATGCTCGTCGATGGTGTTGACCGTGAACGGCCGCGTCGGGTTGGTCGAGGAGGGCAGCACGTTCGCAAGACCCGCCACCTTGATGATGTCGGGCGCGTGGCCGCCGCCGGCGCCCTCGGTGTGGAAGGCATGGATGGTGCGGCCCTTGAACGCCGCGATGGTGTCCTCGACGAAGCCCGATTCGTTGAGCGTGTCGGTGTGGATCATGACCTGGACGTCGTGGTCGTCGGCGACCGAGAGGCAGCAATCAATCGCCGCCGGCGTCGTGCCCCAGTCCTCGTGGAGCTTGAGCGAGCAGGAGCCGGCCTCGACCATCTCGACGAGGGCGGCCGGTAGCGAGGCGTTGCCCTTGCCGGCGCGGCCGAGGTTCACCGGGAAGGAATCGAAGGCGCGCAGCATCATCTCGATGTGCCAGGGGCCGGCCGTGCAGGTCGTCGCCTTCGTCCCCTCGGCCGGGCCGGTGCCGCCGCCGAGCATCGTCGTGACGCCTGCCATCAGGGCGTCGTCGATCTGCTGCGGGCAGATGAAATGGATGTGCGAATCGAAGCCCCCGGCGGTCAGGATCTTGCCCTCGCCGGCGATCACCTCTGTGCCCGGCCCGATAACGATGTCGACGCCGGGTTGGATGTCGGGGTTGCCGGCCTTGCCGATCCGCTCGATGCGGCCGCCTTTCAGCCCGACGTCGGCCTTCACGATCCCCCAGTGATCGAGGATGAGGGCGTTGGTGATGACGGTGTCGACGGCGCCGTCGGCGTTCGTCGCCTGCGACTGCCCCATGCCGTCGCGGATGACCTTGCCGCCGCCGAACTTCACCTCCTCGCCATAGGTGGTGAGGTCGCGCTCGACCTCGATCACGAGGTCCGTGTCGGCAAGGCGCAGTGTGTCGCCGACGGTCGGCCCGAACATGTCGGCATAAGCGGCGCGCGGGAAAGGGAAGGGCATGGAGGTGAGCCTCAAGCGGTCAGGGGCGCGAAGCCCGGGTCGCGGGCGGCATCTCGATCGAAGGTCATAGTGACTCGGCAACCCGCAAGGGAATTGCGGACCGCGATCAGTTGATCCGGGAATTCGGCACGGTGATTGGCCGAGCGCACGATCGCGTCGCGAACGGCGTCCCGGTCTTCGACGACGATGTTCGGATGTTCGGTGATCTTTCGAAGAGCGACCAGCACCCAGTCACGCTCCCAGCCGTAGACTCGGCGCATGGTCCAGGCGAACTCGACGAGCACGACCACGCTGACGAAGGCCTTCTCGTCGGCGGCATCGCGATCGATGAAGCTTCCGGCGCGCCGAGCCTGCGCGGGGTCGTCGTTCGCGAAGATTCGGACCAGGATATTGGTATCGACGCCGATCATTCGGCCGCCGGGCGCTTCGAGGAGCGGACAGCCCTTGGTTTTCCGCTCTGCCGTTTGATCCTCTCGTGCTTCTCGCTGAGGTAATCGGCGATGCCCTCGTCCATCTCACGGATGGAGATGGGGGGCCGCCGGGCCGGAGCCCCGAACATGCCCTTCCATCCCTGGGTGGTCCCGACGATCGCGTGGAAGAACACCTCGCCGTCGACCGTTTCGAAGAACTCGACACGGTGTCCCGGCTTGATGCCGAGCTTGCGGGCCAGTGCGTCCGGCAGCTGCACTTTCCCGCTCTCCTCGACGATGGCTTCGTACGTGGGCATCGCATTGCTCCGCTGATCGCGCGAGCATATCACGGCTCGCTCGTCACCCTCACCCTTCTAGCCGACCCCGTCCTTTTTGCTGCATTGCCTCCAGCGGCCAAAGGTGCTTCACCCGCCCCGAACCACGGCCCGAGCTGGCGCCTCGCGAACTCGTAGCCGTGGGCGCGGCGGCGCTCGACGGTGGCGGGCGAGAAGTCGCGCAAGCCGTCCTGGTCGTCGGCGGGATCCTGCTCGGCCTCCTGGCGGCCGGGCAAGGGCGAATGCTCGGGGTCCTGCATGTCGAGATCGAGAATCTCGATACGCTTGAAACGGTTGGCGCGCTCGACCCGCGCCTTCAGCTCGCCGGAGATCTTTCCCTCGGGCACGAGTGCCGCGAGCTCGCAGATCGTGCCGATCAGGTCGTTGATGCGGTTCGCGCCGTCGTGGTCCTGGCGTAGGCGGTTGCCGAAGGAGAGCTCGTGCACCCGGTCCTGAACCTCGGCGAGGTTCTGCGGCAGCCGGGCGCGGAGCGGATAGAGGTTCATGACGACGAGGCGCCGGTCGGCGTCCGGAGCGTCCGAGAAGGCGTCGATGGCGTCGCCGAGCGGCGTGTTGTCGACGAGGCCGCCGTCCCAGTACGACGCGCCGCCGATCTCGACCCACGGAAACTGCGGCGCCAGGCTTCCGCTCGCCAGGATATGCCGGGGCTCGATCGCGCAGACGTGGTCGGCTTCGCGCTTCGGCGGCGGCCTGTCCTTGTTCTCTCGGGAGTGGGGATGGTTCCGGAAGCGGGTGAGCACGCCCGAGACCACGTCGACGGCGGTGACCACGAATGTCGTCGGGCTGGCGTTGAGGGCCTTAAAGTCGACGTGACGACGCAGCGTTTCGATGAGCGGGCTCGTGTCGTAGAGGTACTTCCAGCCGGGCAAGGCCCACACATCCATGCGCGGCGCGTAGAAGCCGGGCAGGCCGAAGAACGCGAGATCGCGCTGCACCTGCGCCGGCAGGAAGGACGGCGCGTCGAGCCGCAGATCCTCCCAGAGCTCCTTCAAGCGCCGGCGCGCGTCGGCGCGGCCGTGCGAGCCGACGATGCAGGCGGCGTTGATGGCGCCGATCGAGACGCCGGTGACGCCCTTGAGAGCGACCTCGCGCCCGGCTGTCTCGGCCTCGTCCATCAGCTCGAGCAGCGCCGTCACGGCGCCCCATTCGTAGGCGCCGAGCGCGCCGCCGCCCTGCAGCACGAGCCCGACCTCGATGGGTTTTTGCCCCTGCTTGGTCATGATCCGCTCCGCGCCCTCAGTCGACTGCGCCCATCACCTCCTGCCGGAAGCCGTACACGGTTCGGCTCCCGGCTAGCCGGATAAGCCGCACCTCGCGCGTCTGGCCTGGCTCGAAGCGCACCGCCGTGCCGGCCGGAATGTCGAGCCGCATGCCGCGGGCCATAGCCCGGTCGAAGGACAGCTTCGGATTGGTCTCGAAGAAGTGGTAGTGCGAGCCGACCTGGATCGGGCGGTCGCCGGTGTTCGCGACGGTGAGCGTCACCGCCTCGCGGCCCTCGTTGAGCGTGAGCTCGCCCGGCTGCGTCGTCACCTCGCCCGGCTGCAGCGCGCCCGACGCGCCGCGGATCGGGTCGTGCACGGTGACAAGCTTCGTCCCGTCCGGAAAGGTCGCCTCGACCTGCACGTCGTGGATCATCTCGGCGACGCCGTCCATGACCTGGTCGGGGGTCAGCACGCTCGCGCCCGCTTCCATCAGCTCGGCGACTGAGCGCCCGTCGCGCGCGCCCTCGACGACGAAATCGGTGATGAGCGCGATCGCCTCCGGGTGGTTGAGCTTGACGCCGCGCTCGAGCCGCCGGCGCGCCACCATCGCGGCCATGGCGATGAGCAGCTTGTCCTTCTCGCGCGGGGTGAGATTCATGGCGTGCCTCAGGTCTGCCAGGAGCGCGGCATCGGCGTGCCGCGGAAAAGTTCGAGGAAGCGGGCGAGATCGGCGCGGAGCGCCTGCGGATCGGGCGAGAGGAACCGTGCAACCAGCATGCCGTTCCAGGCGCCGACGGCGCATTCGCAGCGCGCGTCCTCGAGAGCGGCTCGGGCCGCGTCGCGCCGCGCCTCGGCATCGCGCGCGAGGTGCAGGACCGTCGCAAGCGCGCGCCCGCCCGCCCCGACCGCCGTACGGGCGAGTGTTTCCCTGAGCCGGCCCTCGAGCCTGACGTCCTCGGCAAAAACCAGCCGGCCGGCGCGGCGTATCCGCCAGCGGTCGCGGAAGCTCCCGCTTTCGGCGACCTCGCCCATCGCGACCCGGCCGAACACCACGCTCTCGACGAGCGTCAGGGCAGCCGAGGCGGCGAACTCGACATCGAGCCGGCGCCGCAGGCGGGCGCCGTCGAAAAGGATCTGCTCCTGCGGCAGCCAGTCGAGCCGGCTTCCGGGCTCAAGTGCGATGTCGACCGCGATCTCGGTCTCCGGACCGTCGGAGCGGTACAGCTTCTCGGCGGCCTGGGTGGTGAGGACCGCCCGGGCGCCCTCGGCGATGCCGACCGCGATCGACATGCGGTCGCCGCCGGCCATGCCGCCGCCGGTATTGATCAGCACGCCCTCGCACGAGCCGGCGGCACGCGGGAACCGTATCCGGTAGCCGCCGCTCTCGGCGACCGTCAGCGGCGCCGAGCCGCGCGCGGTCCGGCCGATTGCGACGCGCACGCAGCCGACGGCGCGGACGAAGGCCGGCAGCGCCTTCACGCTGATAGCAGGCGTCTTCATGAGCATGCGCCAGCATCGCCGCCAACGACGGCGCTCGCAAGCGTCGGGGGCGGCGCGCCTGCCCGCCGGACAAGCATCCGCTGCCCGCAAAGCCGTCAATAGGCGATCCGGTCGGCTTTCTTCATCCACTCGGCGAAGACCGCCCGCGCCTCCTCGACCGGCGTGTGCTGCATCGGCATGAGGCGCCTGTCCGGCGCCTTCGGCATCTCGTCGTAGATGAAAGCGTCGTCGAAGCCGGCCGCGGCCGCCTCGTCGCGCGTGCTGGCATAGATGACGCGGGAGAGACGCGCCCAGTAGGCGGCGGCGAGGCACATCGGACACGGCTCGCAGCTCGCATAAAGCACCGCGCCCTCGAGCGCGAAGGTCTCGACCGCCCGGCAGGCGCGGCGGATCGCGACCACCTCGGCATGGGCGGTCGGGTCGTTCGACGAGGTGACCTGGTTCCAGCCTTCGGCGAGCACCTGGCCGTGGCGGACGATCACGGCCCCGAACGGGCCGCCTTCGCCTGCCTCCATGTGCTCCCGCGCGAGCGCGACGGCGCGAAGGAGATGGCGGCGATCGTCGTCGGAAAGACTCATCCGGAGGCCCTTCGATGCACCGGCATCGCGGCGCTCAGGGCGATGTGCTCGCGTTCGGCGAGGAGCTGGGCCGCGACCGACGCCGCGATCACGGCGGGCTCCTTGCCGCGGATCTGCGGCACGCCGATCGGGCAGGCGAGCGCTTGCACGCGCTCGGCCGCGATGCCGAGATCGCGGAAGCGCTTTTCGAAGCGCGCGCGCTTCGTCTTCGACCCGATCAGCCCGACGAACGGGAACCCGCGGGCGAGCGCCTCGGCCGTGATGGCGAGGTCGAGCGGATGGTCATGAGTCATCACCAGCACGAATGCGTCGGGTGGCGCTCTGCCGATCTCGGCGGCCGGATCGTCCGTTTGGATTGGGCTCGTATTGGCGGGAATGTGCGCCGGGAAGGCATCTTGCCGGGAATCGATCCAGCCGATCGCGAAGGGCAGCGGCGCCAACGCCAGGACGAGCGCCCGCCCGACGTGGCCGGCGCCGAAAAGGAGGAGCGTGGTGCGGCTTTCCGCCGGCTCGGCCGCGGCAAGGACCGCCAGGCGTTCGGCATCGGCGGCGTCGAAGGTCTCGATCGCGAGCGTCACGCGTCCGCCGCAGCATTGGCCGAGGTCGGGGCCGAGAACCTTCTCGACGAGCCGCGCCGGGCCTTTGCCTTGCGCGATCGCCCGGCGCGCCGCCGCGAGCGCCTGCCATTCGAGCTGCCCGCCGCCGATGGATCCGTGGAAGGCGCCGTCGGGGCGCACGACCATGCGGGTGCCGGCGGGGCGCGGGGTCGAGCCCACCGCGGCATGGACGGTCACGAGCGCGGCGGCGCCGTGCTCGGAGACGATCTCGGCGAGGCGCCGCCAGACGGTCACGGCATCGCCCTGCCGCGCACCGCCTCGCAGGCGCGCAGGATCGCCTCGGGCGTCGCCGGCGCGTCGAGCGGAACCGGCCGATCGGGCGCGAGCGCATGAATCGCGTCGGCAATGGCGGAAAAGACGCTGATCGCCAGCATCAGCGGCGGCTCCCCGACGGCTTTCGAGCGGTAGATCGTCTCCTCCCGGTTGCCGTTCGGGTAGAGCGCGACGCGGAAATCCGCCGGAACGTCGGAGGCGACCGGGATCTTGTAGGTCGACGGCGCGTGCGTCAGGAGCCGCCCGTCGGCGTCGAAGACGAGCTCCTCGGTCGTGAGCCAGCCCATGCCCTGCACGAACCCGCCCTCGATCTGGCCGATGTCGATGGCCGGATTCAGCGAGCGCCCGCAATCGTGCAGGATGTCGATGCGCGTCACCCGGTTCTCGCCCGTGAGGGTATCGATCACGACCTCGGCGCAGGCCGCCCCATAGGCGAAATAGAAGAACGGCCGGCCACGGCCCTTTGCGCGGTCCCAGGTGATCTTCGGCGTCTTGTAGAACCCGGCTTCCGAGAGCTGGACCCGCGCCTCGATGCAGCGCCGCGCGAGCTCGCCGAAGCCGAGGCTCTCGTTGCCGATGAAGACCCGGTCGTCGCGGAACAGGACCTCGGTCTCGGGCACGCCATGCGCCGCCGCGGCAAACGCGGCCATGCGGCGCCTGATCGCCTCGGCGGCGAGCTTCGCCGCCATGCCGTTGAGATCGGAGCCGGCGGAGGCTGCGGTCGCCGAGGTGTTCGGGACCTTGCCGGTCGAGGTCGCCGTGATGCGCACGCGCTCGATGCCGATGCCGAACGCCTCGGCGACGACCTGCGCCACCTTGACGTGGAGGCCCTGGCCCATCTCGGTGCCGCCGTGGTTCAGATGCACCGAGCCGTCCTGATAGACGTGCACCAGCGCGCCGGCCTGGTTCAGGTGGGTGAGCGTGAAGCTGATGCCGAACTTGACGGGGGTAAGCGCGATGCCCCGCTTCAGGAAGCGCGAGCCCGCGTTCGAAGCACCGAGCTCGGTCCGGCGGGCCCGGTAATCCGACGTCCGCTCGAGCGTCCGCATGACGTCTGCGAGGGT